>NZ_CATKPZ010000010.1:0-134582 GCF_949767415.1 Pseudomonas sp. IT-196MI5 | reverse complement strand
GGGGCCGTCATCGGCGAGAAAATTCAGGGCCATACCCAGCAACAAGGCGAACAACATGACCGGTGCGCCGTAGTGCTCGGACAAAAACGACGCGGCGGCGGCCACAATCAGGCTGACAATAAATCCCGGAGCCAATTCGCGCGTGCGGGTCTGGATACGGGTGAGAGCAATGGCACTCATGGCGCGGATTCCTCAGAAAGGGTGGCAATGAACGCCTGGCCGTCGATGATCTCGACCGGGTAGTTATTGACGGTGAGTGGGGTGAAAGTGAGCAGATAGCCGCTCTGTACAGGACCCCCGGCCTGCGGTTTTTTGCCGGCAGGCACTGGAGTGCGCGGGGTCATGCCGGTTGCCGCTCGCGATCACTTTCGTTCGCCGGTGAGGCAATCGGCCACGACTGCTGACTCGATGCTGCAAGAGCGACGTAACCGACGTCTCACAACTTCACCTCTAACGCGGCGCCACCAATGGGGCTGGTGACGCTCTCACCCTGTAGCCGGGCAATATCTTTTTGGTAATGACACTTGGCATAAAAGAACACCGCCGCCGCCGCGAGGCTGACCAGGGGTACCAATTGAAACGCCGCATGCAGGCCGATCAGGTCGGACACCCGGCCAGTCAGGAACGGCCCGGGTGCCAGCCCCAGCAGGTTATTGGCCAGGGTCAGCGTGGCGAACGCCGTGCCGTGCACCGAGTAATGGGTCAGGTTGGCCACCATCGCTCCGCTAGGGCCGGTGGTGCCCGTGGCAATCAGCATGCCCAGGCAGATCAGCAGCAGTTGCACAGGACCTGCCTGTAACGAGAACGCTGCCGACAGCAACAGGCAACTGCCCAGGCAAAACGCGATGGCCAGGCTGACCTTGCGCTCCGGCGAATGCCGACACAGCCGATCACTCAACATGCCGCACAGAATCATCCCCACACCGCTACACAACACGATGAGCGCCGCCATACCGCCGGCCTTGTCCGTCGGCATGTCGTAGTAGCGGTTGAGGTAGCTGGGAATCCACACCATGACCGTTCCGCCGACGAACAACTGCAAACCGCTGGCGATGTAAGTCGCCACCACCGAACGGCTGGACCAGAGCGTGCGCAGCGGACGCTTGACCGCGGCAGCCGTCTTGTTCGCGATCTGCGCGGCACGCTGTGGAGCAATCCGTGCTTCCTTGACGATGAGCGGATAGAACACGGCAAGCACCAGACCAAACAATGCCATGCCGGCGAACGACCAGCGCCAGCCCAGCTTGGCGGCAATCGCACCGCCCAGGGCCATGCCCAGCACAGCGCCGAACAAGCCGCCGGCCATGAAGGCACTTGCGAGGGTGGCGCGCATGTGTTTAGGAAACACCGAAATCACCACCGCAATGCCCACGCTGCCGTAGGCGGCTTCGCCGACGCCGACCATGAACCGGGCGATAAACATCTGCTGGTAGTCCTGCGCCAGCGCGCAACCCAGGGTCGCCACGCTCCACAGCAGCGCCATCAATGCCAGGCTCTTGACCCGGCCGAAGCGGTCGGCCATCAACGACAGGGGAAACGTCAGCAGTCCGACCATCAGGGCAACGATGCCGCTGAGCAAACCCAGCTGTCCGTCACTCAACGCCCACTCACTTTTGAGCAGCGGGAATACCGCGTTCAGTACCTGACGCGACATGTAATCGGAAATCAACAGGCCGAACGTCAAGGCAAAGACGATCCAGGCATATTGGCGCGCAACGCCGACGCAGCCTGCGTCGTCATCGTCTGCGGCGATTGGGTGAAAGGCCATGCAGCCTCCTCAATGTCTTTGTTTTATTGTTGTTATCAAGCGTGTAGCCGCTACGGCTAACGAAAGTGACTTCAATGCCCACACGCGTGAGCATCCCCATGACCAAGGGCCGTGCTGTTGAACCGCAGTAGGTTCTAGCGCGTATCCATTACCTTCCGCTCTCTATTTTCAGAAGCCTGAAGGTAGCTCTGACGGCGCGTCCTGCACTAAGCTTCGCAGGACACAATCTTGCGAAATTGGGACACGAGGGAAATCATGTATACCCTGACGCGCAGTGCCAGCCTCACCAACTATGAGCAGATTGCCCGTTCAGTGGGGCTCGATCCTTTTCGTATGCTGCGGATGGCCAAGCTGCCGGCCAGTGCCCTCGACGATCCGAATATCATGATCAGTAGCGACTCGGTCGGGTGGCTGCTGGAGGAGTCAGCCCGATTGTCCGGTCAGGAAGCTTTCGGCCTGCTGCTCGCCGAAAGGAGACACCTTTCCAACTTTGGCATGCTGGCGCTGCTTATCCGCGAAGAGCCAACACTGCGCGCCGCCTTGCAATCTTGCTTTCGCTATACGCGACTGCATAACGCCGGTGTGCAATTGTGGCTTGAGGATGTGGGCGATCTGACCCTGCTGCATGTGGGTGTGAACATGCAGGGCCATCATGGCGTCTGGCGCCAGGCGATTGAACAAGCAACCGGAATTATCCTGCGCACGTTGTGCATTCTGAGCGGCTATACCTTCCGGCCGGTAAGGGTCAGTTTTACTCACGAGCCCCCCTCCAACCTTGAAGTACACCACCGTGTGTTGGGAACCGCGATCGAGTTCTCTCAGGAATTCAATGCCATCGTTTGCCGCGTGCGCGATTTGGATATGGCCATACCTGAGGCGGACCCGGCGCTGCATCGCGAAGTGAAGCGATCGCTGGACATGCAGTTGGCTAACCTGCGCGACGAGCCGACGCAGCGGGTACGCCAGATCGTCAAGATGCTGCTGCCAAGCGGACTGTGTTCTGTCGATGCGGTTGCCCAGCATCTTGGCATGCATCGACGCACCCTTAACCGACACCTGGCAACTGAGGGTGAGAGTGTCACAACGATCATCAACGCTGTACGGGCTGAACTCGCCGAAGAGTATCTGGCCAACAGCAAACGCCGATTATATGAGGTGGCCGAACTGCTCGGTTTTTCCTCGGCCGGTGATTTTTCACGCTGGTTCCGCAGCCAGTTTGGCAAGACACCTTCGGCTTGGGCCGCCTCCTACAGAGAGAGCAAGGCGACACCCGAGCCCCTATCGCCTGAATAAGATAGAACGAGAGGTTCGGGTGGCCGACTCACTAGCCTGCTGGCTGGGCACCTTGCCTGAACCTGTCACATCTTCGACGTATCTGACGTTACCCATTGCGCCGCAACTCACTTGCAGCGTCCCAACACGCCAACAAATTGTCCCGCAATGCACAGGTTATCACTCTCGGTCCAATTAATATCGACTGCGGCCGCCGCTCTGCTGATAGGGCTAGAAAGATCTGCGGATACACGAATCCCCCCTGCGCACCCGAACAGTTTGGATCAACAATAACAAGCGCCGCCGTAAAAAGAGGCATGACTACACCTGCCCCGCCCACGGTCCGGCCAAGAACCATCGAAATGGAGACGCCATGCGAGTCGAACAACTGACCTGCGCCATCGGCGCGGAACTGCACAATGTGAATCTTGGCGACGCAGTGCGCGATGACGGTTTGTTCAACGAAGTTTATGCAGCGCTATTGAAATACAAGGTGCTATTCCTGCGCGACCAGGATCTGGACAAGCTCTCACGCAAGGACCACGAAGCATTTGCCATGCGTCTCGGCCAGCTTGAAACCCATCCGATGCTGCCCAGCCACCCGCAAGCCCCCGGCCTCGTGCAAATCTACAAGACTCCAGAGAATCCGGCGGATCGCTACGAGAATGCCTGGCACTGCGATGCCACCTGGCGTGAATCGCCTCCGATGGGCGCGGTCCTGCGTTGCATCGAATGCCCACCTACCGGTGGCGACACCATGTGGGCCAACATGGTGCTGGCCTATGACAGCCTGCCAACAGATGTGAAGCAGGAAATCGACAGCTTGATTGCCAACCACAGCTTCAATTCATCCTTCGCCGCCGCCATGCCGAAGGAAAAGCGCTTGGCCATGAAGGCGCAATACCCGGATGCCGAGCATCCGGTTGTGCGTACCCATCCCGAAACTGGCGAGAAAGTGCTATTCGTCAATGCCTACGCTACGCATTTTGTGAATTACCACAGCCAGGGACGTGTCCGTGTCGGCCAGGACTACAACCAAAAAGGCGTTGACCTGCTGAAGTACCTGATCAGCCAGGCCTACAACCCCGAGTACCAGGTCCGTTGGCGCTGGAAGAAAAACAGTGTGGCGATATGGGATAACCGCTGCACCCAGCACTATGCAGTGATGGACTATCCGCCTTGCCATCGCAAGATGGAGCGCGCGGCCATTATCGGCGACAGACCTTACAGATAAGTAAACGGCCCAAAGCACAGGGACGCTTCTGAGCGGCGCCCTTGAGTCGCTTGCGGCCCTTCGATCTACACAGCATTCAAACAGGTAGTGGGTCTGGATGCGGCTCAACCAGCCCCCCACTTTTCAACGACGTTGAACGTATCAGTCGTCGTTGTCATCGCGATCGCGGTAGCGACGGTGATTGCGATCGTAGTCACGACGATCATAGTCACGGTCATAACCTCGATCATCGTCCCTTCTTTGGTCGTAGCCACGTCGATGATCATGATCGTGATATCGACCGTACCTTTCTCCGTCATCCCAGTGCGGGCCGCAGCCTCCCAACAAGACGGCGCTGGAAATGGCCACGATCAACATTACTGCGCGATTCATATGAACGTCCTAAGCGTCAGAGGTATGGAATGGTTACAACTATGACCATTCAGTAACTCAATGATTCCTCAGGGAAATGTAAACAAGTGATGGTCACTCCCGGCTACCGCGCCCTCGAACGCATCAGATTGGTTGTGCGCAAGAGAACTGGCTCGTGATGCCGGTGTGCAATCTGCCTCAGGCAACCACAGCCACCCTGCCCGCGCAGACAGCCTGGGTCTGTCATGAATAGCCAAGGGACTGTCGTCAAATGAAAAGCACTTCCGGATCGCGGGCCTTTTAATGGAGGCTCTGAAAAAGCCTCTGGCGATTGAGCCGACGGATGTGACCGCTGTGCCTGAGTCACGAGTCGCCTGGTCCGCCCGGCAGGAGAATAACAATATGAAATTCGTGAAGAGCCTTCTGGCTGCCGTACCCCTCATGGCGCTGGCCATCGATGCCCAGGCCTATGTATCGAACCAGGAAGCCGCTCGGCTGGGCACCAGCCTGACGTGGGTGGGTGCCGAAAAGGCCGGTAATGCCGATGGCTCCATCCCGCCCTACAACGGTGGCCTGACCACTGCCCCTTCCAGTTTCAAGACCGGCGACAGTATGCGCCCGGACCCCTTTGCCCACGAAAAACCACTGCTGGTGATCAACGGCAAGAACGTCGAGTCGTACAAAGGCATGCTGACCGCCACCACCGTAGCGTTGGCCAGGCGTTACCCCGGTTTTCGCATCGATGTGTATCCGACCCACCGCACTGCATCGCTCCCGCAGGCGGTACTGGACAATAGCCGCAGGAATGCCACTGCCGCCAGGTCCCTCAACGGCGGGATCGCCATCGACAATGTGATGCCCGGCGTGCCGTTCCCGATCCCGCAATCAGGCGCTGAAGCGATGTGGAACTTCCTGCTGCGCTACCAGGGTGTCAACATCCATTCCAAGTACGACTCCTGGAGCGTCGACACGGCGGGCGTACCGAGCCTGGCGGTCACCGGCGAGGCATTCGTCTCCTTCCCGATTTACGAGAACATGTCCAAGCCCTTCAACAGCTCCGACATTTACTATCAGTTGAAACTGTCCTATACCGGCCCCGCGCGCCGGGCCGGCGAGTCGATCATGCTCAAGAACGCCACCAACCCGACGCAGTTTCCTGGCCGGGCCTGGCAGTACATGCCTGCCCAGCGCCGCGTCAAACAGATTTCGATCCTGGCCTACGACACCCCCAACCCCGGTACCGCCCGAGCACTGGAGCTGTACGACTGGACGCTGGTCGGCAAGCAGGAAATGATCGTGCCCTACAACACCTACAAACTGACCTACGCTCGCGATGCCAAATCGCTGACCACGCCAAATTTCATTGCGCCGGACTTCGTACGCTGGGAAAAACACCGGGTCTACGTCGTGGAAGGCAACCTCAAGCCCGGGGCAAACCACATCTACCAGAAGCGCCGCTTTTACCTGGATGAAGACACCTGGGCCGCTGTGGCCTCCGATCAGTACGACACCAGTGGCCAGCTATACCGTGGCTCCTTCGCGTTCTTCAGCCAGAGCTATGACCAACAGGTCCCGGACGCCACCCCTTTCATGACGTACGACCTGTCGAAAGGCACCTATAACATCAATGGCGTGGTGGGCCCTCATGGCGGCATCCGCTATATCGAGCCGTTATCGACGGCGCAGTGGGTGCCAGAGTCCATGGCGGGCACCGGTATTCGCTAGGGCGGTGATCCGACCGATAAATCACAAAGCCCCGGTTCAAAAAAACCAGGGCTTGAGATGTCGGCTGGGCCGGGGCTGAGGGCCTGAGCCCGTTTCAGCGCCTGACCGGCGGGATTTTCCTGCCGGTCGACGATAGTGAAATATCAGTTACCCGCAGTCGTCAAGGAGACAGGCATCTATCGCTTACCCTTCATGTAGACGACGGAAAGATAAGCCCCCCACAGAACACCACACAGGGCAAGCAAGAGCTCCGGATTGAAAATGTTCTGTTCGGCCGGCGCCACCAGGATTTCGCTATAAAGGCACAAGGCGCCCGCGATCAACGCTAGAAAGTATCCGGTCCGGGTTCTGGTCCGGCGCAGCAACAGAACGTTTTTCAGCCCTTCGTCTTTCCATTCTTGAGGGGGTATGCAATGGATCTCTTCCAGCAGCACCACACCCCACAGCAACGCGCACAACCAATAGCCTATCATCATGATTTCCTCCCGTTATTACATTGATTCAACATGAAAAACATTAATTCAACATGAATGCAGCGCGCACTCCGCACTCAACTTACGATCGTTTCCAGCGTCTTTTCTGACTTGTACAATGTTGCCCTCATATGCATTTTCTGAAGCCTGTGAGAAAGTTCGAGCGGCTGCCAGGGGCGGCGATGCAGGACCACTGCCGGGGAGTCCGAGTGGAGCACGCCCGGTCTCGTTGCCAGTGGTCGCATCCCGCTGGACCACTTCAGCGGTGTCGAAGTCATACTCCCAGTGGCCGGCCTCATTCCACTTGTGGAGAAAGTAGGTATAAAACGGCACAAACAGTCCCTGGTCCGGCTCAGCGTATTGCAGCCCGAACACATACTCAGGCTGCTCCTTCATTTCACGACCGCTATGGCAATGCTGGACCCAGGCAAGATCGTCGAGAACGACAACCTTCCAGAACGGGTCGTGGTCGTAGAACTTCAGCGAAACTTTCTTGCCGCTTCTGCGGCACGCGCTCAGGAACGCAATGCTGGCGGCAAGTTCCTCCTGGAAGGTCGAGGTCGTAATGTTTTCCGCAAGTGAGTCGACTCGCTTGCGCGCCGCTACGCCGAGCGGATTGAGCAACATGACGCGGATTTCATACGCCGTCGTGAAAACCTCCTTCAACAGGCTATCCGGGGCAATCAGGGTTTCGTACCCCGTGAGCGAAAGGATCGAGGCGTCACGCGCCGCCGGTAAAGCGCGGACCAGATTGCGTTCCTGAAGGGTCGAAAGCCATCCCTTGCGCGGATGCCTGGTGAAGAGCAGTGAAGCCATCTTCGCGCTTGTCAGGCGATGGCGGTTGTCCCACGCGCGTTTGCACAGATAGAACAGAACCATCAAGGTCGAGGCCAGCACGATTTCTGTCGCCAACAGCAGATTCGCGTTCAGCTCCACGCGTGGCCACCATACATAGAGGATGTACCGCGCGGCATCCGGCGTGGCAAACGCGATGGCCATAGCGAGCAAGGTGATGACGCCGTGTGACGTGACGTGCCGCAGTACGGCTAGAAAGTCGTGTTCTTTGCTGATTGGTTCCATGGGGTACTGCTCCCATTTGATGATGATTGCCAGCAGGAAAAATCTTCCGGTAACAGGTACTTGGCTAAACGCTCCAACATGCGGCGCATGATGGCCAGTTCATGGTTCTTGTCGTAGAACGCGTAGGCACCCGCTTTTGTGAAGTACTTCCAATGTGCCGGAGCAGCGCAATTGCTGACCACTATGATTTTTGTCAGCGGATACTCCGCTGCGACCACACGCAATACTTCCATGCCCTGACCGTCGCCGAGGTTGACGTCCAGCAAGACGACATCGGGCGGTTCACGCCGGATGGCGACGATGGCGGCCGTTGCGCGGTGGAACACCCCGGCAAGTGACAGGCCAGCGATCCTTGGCGACAACGTGCGCCACAATGCTGGCACGACGTTCGAATCCTCAACGACAAACAGGCGCAAAGGGCCTGAATCTCTGGCTGGCATCAGTGCAGACAATGGTTCTGTGCTGGTGACCTGCATGATTTCACCTCTCATTTTTTGACATAGCTGTACAAGACGCTGACGAAGACAACTTCATTCAGCGGACGAAATCTGCGCAGGGGTAACTATGCTCAAGTAGAACGAAACCGACTATCGACGTTAGCAGGACTTCTTTGTGGAGATATCGGCCAAGAGCTTGTAGTGATTCCACTACAAGCAGGCTGGATCGGGTGACGGGGCGCTCTAACTCAACAGGCCGTTTTCGAGCGCATAGCGGGCCAGTTTCGCGTTGCTGTCCATCCCTGTTTTTTCCAGGATGCGTGCCCGGTACGTCGTGACGGTACTCGGGCTCAAGTGCAATATCTCAGCGATGCGGACAATTCGCTCGCCTGAAGCGAGGAGCTTCAGGACTTCAAGCTCCCGGTCGGATAGCGCTTCGTGGGGGGCCCCGTCGCCTCTGCCGATAGCATTGACCAGTTTTTCTGCCAGCTCAGGACTGACGTGCTTGCCGCCTGAGGCCACCTTGCGGACTGCCGCCACCAGGGTGGCTGCGGAAATATCCTTGGTGAGGTATCCCGCTGCGCCGTGCTTGATTGCGCGTAACGCATAGGCCTCGACCGAATGCATGCTCAACATCAGAATCGCGAGCTTGGGCTTCTCTGCACGCATGAGCTTGAGGAGTTGGAGGCCGGTTTTATCAGGCAGCTGAATATCGACCAGCGCCACGTCGAAATCCTGCTCCCGGACCAGGCGCATGGCGTCTTGTGCCGTCTCTGCTTCGCCCGTTACGTCGATCTCGCCGGCAGTCTCCAGCATGCGTCGCACGCCGTTACGCACGATGCTGTGATCATCCACCAGCAAGACTCTGATTTTTTGCTCAGTCATCTGTATTTTCCATTCGCACCCGCAAGGCCCTGGCCGTATCGTGTCTCGATGTACAGATGATGTTGAACCCGCCGGCACAGTGGCGCGTGCTCATGCATTCCACACTAATCCTGCGGCCAGTGGCCGGCAAGCCATGGAATCTGCTGCAAAGTTTGACGTTAGCAGGCCGGTAGCGCACTTGCACTTTTACCTCAGCCGTTAGCGCTCACTTTTCAGGAGTGCGGGTGC
Organism: Pseudomonas sp. IT-196MI5; assembly: GCF_949767415.1. Taxonomy (NCBI): domain Bacteria; kingdom Pseudomonadati; phylum Pseudomonadota; class Gammaproteobacteria; order Pseudomonadales; family Pseudomonadaceae; genus Pseudomonas; species Pseudomonas sp. IT-196MI5. The sequence continues at coordinate 125,129 of NZ_CATKPZ010000010.1, read as the reverse complement.
AAGCGGTTGGAATGGCCTGTTCCCGGCCAATTTCCCCAGGATCCGGGGCATTGCGCCAACCTTGCTAATATTTCGTAAGCCAACGCTCGGTTTTCAGCATGGTCAATACTGCAATGCCGGCTCCTGCATGACGCCTTGCGCGTGTCATCCATTTTCACTGGACATAGACATGGCCACAGTAACGACACCCATCGAAGCATTCGACATGAAGACGTTGCTGACAGCGCTGAAGGCGTTGCGCAACGGTGACTTCACCACGCGTATGCCGGATGACTGGACCGGCATGCCGGGCAAGATCGCCGACACGCTCAACGAGATCATCGACATGGCAGCCGATACTGCCACCGAATTCGAACGCGTGGCGCGACTGATCGGCAAGCAAGGCAAGGTCGATGAACGTATCGAGTTGCCGATGATGAAAGGCTCATGGCAAAAGATCGTCAACTCGAGCAATGCGCTCACCAGCGACCTCATCAGTCCGATGAACGAGATGATTCGCGTTATCGGTTCGGTTGCCGAGGGTAATCTGAGCCAGCAGGTACCACCGGTACTCGACGGCCTGAAACTGCGGGGCCAGTTCCTCAAGTCCGCCGGGATCGTGAACACCATGGTGACTCGACTGGGCTCCTTCGCTTCCGAGGTGACCCGCGTGGCGCGCGAAGTCGGCACTGAAGGGATTCTCGGTGGGCAGGCCGATGTCAAAGGGGTGTCCGGCACCTGGAAAGATCTCACTGACTCCGTCAACGACATGGCCGCCAACCTGACCACCCAGATGCGCAACATCGCTTACGTGACGACCGCGGTGGCCAAAGGCGATCTGGGCAAGACGATTACCGTCGAAGTCAGGGGTGAGATTCTCGAGCTGAAAAACACCATCAACACCATGGTCGGCCAGCTCTCGAGCTTCGCTGCGGAGGTGACCCGCGTGGCGCTGGAAGTCGGTACCGAAGGCAAGTTGGGCGGTCAGGCGGAAGTGCGCGGCGTATCAGGCACCTGGCGCGACCTGACCGAATCGGTCAACGGCATGGCGGCCAACCTGACCACCCAGGTACGCAACCTCGCACAGGTGACGACCGCGGTGGCACGCGGCGACCTCGGCAAGAAAATTACCGTTGAAGCCAAGGGCGAGATTCTCGAACTGAAAAACACTATCAATACGATGGTCGACCAACTCTCCAGTTTCGCCTCGGAGGTGACCCGCGTCGCGCTGGAAGTCGGTACGGAAGGCAAACTGGGCGGACAGGCCGAAGTGACCGGTGTGTCCGGTACCTGGAAGGACTTGACCAACTCGGTCAACGGCATGGCGGCCAACCTGACCACCCAGGTGCGCAACATCGCCGACGTGACGACGGCGGTGGCCAATGGCGATCTGTCGCGCAAGATCACAGCCGAAGCGCAAGGTGAAATTCTCCAGCTCAAGGAAACCATCAACACCATGGTGGACCAGCTCTCGACCTTTGCCGACGAAGTGACGCGCATGGCACGCGAAGTGGGAACTGACGGCAAACTGGGTGGTCAGGCCAAGGTAACGGGTGTCGGTGGGACCTGGAAAGATTTGACCGACTCGGTCAACAGCATGGCGGCCAACCTGACCAATCAGGTGCGCAACATCGCCGACGTGACGACAGCGGTGGCCAAAGGTGACCTGGGGCGCAAGATTACCGTGGAAGCCAAGGGTGAAATCATGGAGCTGAAAAACACCATCAACACCATGGTGGACCAGCTCAACAGCTTTGCCGCCGAAGTGACGCGGGTGGCGCGCGAAGTCGGCACCGAGGGAAAGCTCGGGGGACAGGCGCAGGTGCAAGGCGTGTCCGGCACCTGGAAGGATTTGACCGAAAACGTGAACTTCATGGCGGCCAACCTGACCAGCCAGGTGCGAGGCATCGCGAAAGTGGTGACCGCGGTAGCCAATGGCGACATGAAGAAGAAACTGACACTGCAAGCCAAGGGCGAAATCGCCGAACTGGCCGACACCATCAACGGTATGACCGATACGCTGGCGCTGTTCTCCGATCAGGTGACCTCAGTGGCGCGTGAAGTGGGCGTCGAGGGCAAGCTGGGCGGCCAGGCCAACGTACCGGGTGCTGCCGGCACCTGGCGCGATCTGACCGACAACGTGAACGGCCTGGCGGCCAACCTGACCAATCAGGTGCGCGCAATTGCCGATGTGGCGACTGCCGTGACCAAGGGCGATCTGACGCGTTACGTGGAGGTTGAAGCAAAGGGTGAAGTGGCGGAATTGAAGGACAACGTCAACGAAATGATCCGCAACTTGCGGGAAACCACGCGGCAAAACGCGGAACAGGATTGGCTCAAGAGCAATCTCGCGAAATTCAACCGTCTGCTGCAGGGTCAGCGCGATCTGGCGGCAGTCTCCAAGATGGTGCTGTCTGAACTGGCTCCGCTGATCAACGCCCAGCACGGTGTGTTCTACATGATGAACGAGAGCCCGCCCGATCCTGCGAAACTGAAACTGATGTCCGCTTATGCGTATAAGGGCAATATCAATGTGAACGATGAATGGCGGCTCGGCGAGGGCCTCGTCGGGCAATGCGCTTACGAGAAGCGGCGCATCCTGTTGACCGATGTACCTGCAAATTACGTCGTGATTTCATCGGGACTGGGTGCGGCCGCCCCGCTCAATATCATCGTGTTGCCGATCCTGTTCGAGAACAAGGTCAAGGCCGTCGTCGAAATGGCTTCGTTCACGCGCTACAGCATCATTCATCAAACCTTCCTCGATCAGCTTGCCGAGTCGATTGGTATCGTGCTCAACACGATCGAAGCCAACATGCGTACCGAAGGACTGCTCAAGCAGTCGCAATCGCTGGCGCACGAGCTGCAAAGGCAACAAGAAGAATTGAGACAGACCAACGAGGAACTGGAGGACAAGGCCAGACTGCTGGCGGAGCAGAAAGCCGAAGTCGAGCGCAAGAACCGCGAAGTCGAAATCACCAAGCTGTCGCTGGAGGAGAAGGCGGAGCAACTGATGCTGACCTCCAAGTACAAGTCCGAATTCCTCTCCAGTATGTCCCATGAACTCAGAACGCCATTGAACAGCTTGCTGATCCTGGCCCGGCAGCTCAGCGACAACGCGGAGCACAATCTCACGCCCAGGCAGGTCGAATATGCCAAGACCATCCGCAGCGCGGGCAAAGACCTGCTGGAGCTGATCGACGAGATTCTCTACCTGTCCAAGATCGAGTCAGGCACGGTCACACTGGATCTCAATGAAGCGCTGTTCGCCGATCTGCACGACCAGATCGAGCGCACCTTCCGGCCGGTCGCCGAAAGCCGAGGCCTGGACTTCACGATTGAACTGGCACCTACCCTGCCCCCCTTCATCTGGACCGACGAAAAGCGCCTGCTGCAGGTGGTCAAGAACCTGCTGTCCAACGCCTTCAAGTTCACCGAGCAAGGCAGCGTCAAGATCAGCATTGCACCCGCTGTGTCCGGATGGAGTGTGGATCACAGCGAACTCAATAGCGCCGATGCGGTGGTCGCCTTCGTGGTCACCGACACCGGCATTGGCATATCTGCCGACAAGCAGAAGCTCATCTTCGAGGCGTTCCAACAAGCAGATACCGGAACCTCACGGAAATACGGCGGCACCGGCCTCGGCCTGTCGATCAGCCGCGAGCTCGCACACCGGCTGGGCGGTGAACTGCGGCTGATCCCCGGTGAGATCGGCAACGGCAGTACTTTCGCGCTGTACGTGCCCTTGCGTACACCGGATGCCCAGCGTCAGATGCTGGACGAATCAGAGACAGTGCCAGGCCAAGTCAGGCGCGATCCCGTTTCAGACCCGTCTGTACAGATACTGGACGACCGCGAGTCTGTCCAACCCGGGGACCAGGTGCTGCTGATGCTCGAGGGCGACGCCCGATTTGCCAGCATTCTGCTCGAGGCCGCGCACCACGAAGGGTTCAGGGCTATCGTCACGACCCGTGGCGCGGATTCACTGGAGCTTGTCGAACGCTTCAAACCCGCCGCGATCACACTGGACCCGGGCCTGACGGACATCGATGGTTGGTCGCTACTCGAGCAGTTGAAGCGCAATTTCGCCACGCGTCACATCCCGGTCCAGATCATCTCGACCGCTGACGAACACACACGCGGGCTGCGCTATGGCGCTTTCGACTATCTGCTCAAGCCGGTCACCGCCGACGAGATTCAAAATGCGCTGGTCGGCATCGTGGCATTCGCTCGGCGCAAGACCAGGAATCTGCTGCTCGTCGACGGCGACGAAGGGAGCTGCGCCCGCATCCTCGATCTGCTCGGCAACACCGACGTGAAGATTGAAACGGCCGGCAGCGGCGCGCAAGCCTTGAAGAAACTGGCAACGAAACGCTACGACTGCATGGCAATCAATCTCGAATTGCCCGACGCATCCGGCATCAGGTTTCTCGAGGCGTTGCAGGAAGACCACGCCATGCGTGAATTGCCGATCGTCGTCTATGGTGCACAGACGCTGACCAGGCCGGAACAGGAGCGTTTCAGGGCACTGCTCGGCAAGGGCGTCATCAAGGCCGTTCAATCGCCCGAGCGCATACTCGACGAAACCGCGCTGTTTCTACACCGCGTCGTAGCCAGGCTGTCGCCGACCCAGCGCAGAATGCTGGAAAAACTCTATGAGGGTTCAGACAGTCTCGAAGGCAAAAAGGCCCTGGTGGTCGACGATGACGTGCGCAATATTTTTGCCCTGACCAGCGTGCTCGAGTGCAACAAAATGCTGGTGGCCACGGCCGAAAACGGCCGAACCGCCATAGAACTGCTGCAGCAGCAGCCCGATACCGACATCGTGCTGATGGACATCATGATGCCCGAGATGGATGGCTTTGAAACCATGCGCCAGATCCGTACATTCAAAAGATTTGAAACCCTGCCCATGATTGCGCTGACGGCCAAGGCGATGATGGGTGACCGTGAAAAGTGCCTCGAGGCAGGAGCATCGGACTATGTCAGCAAGCCGGTGGATACCGACCAACTGCTGTCACTGATGCGCAAATGGCTCTATCGATGACGCTGGACCGTGCTCATTGCGCGCCAGCGCAAACCGAAGTGACATAAATATGCAGCAGGAACCCCCGGTATTCAAAGAGAGAGCCCAGGTGCGCCAACCACTTGCGCCTGATGGCGTGCCTGCGTCCGTTTTGCTGGTGGATGACAATCCCGCCAAGCTTACGGCGCTCGCCGCGGTGATTGCCGACATGGGCCTGGATATTGCCACGGCGACTTCCGGGCGCGAGGCGCTGCGCCTGCTATTGCAGCGCGACTTCGCCGTCATTCTGCTCGACGTGAAAATGCCCGTGATGGACGGTTTTGAAACCGCGGCACTCATTCACGGCCGCCCGAAGTCGGCCCACACGCCCATCATCTTCGTCACGGCTGAGGCCGATACGGACTCCGAGCGTTTTCGCGGTTATACGTCCGGCGCAGTGGATTACATTTTCTCGCCGATTGTGGCCGAGGTTCTTCGCGCCAAGATCCGGGTGTTTGTCGACCTGTTCTACCTGCAGCGCAAACTGACGATGCAGGCCGAAGAATTGCTGCAATCGAAACTGCAGCTGCGCGAACTGGCCGCCTATCAGGAGCACATCAAGGAAGAAGAGCGAAAGCGCATCGCACGCGACATCCATGACGAGCTGGGACAGAGTCTGCTGGCGTTGCGAATCGATGTCTCCATGTTGCAGGCGCGCACCAGTACCCTGCACCCCAAACTCAACGAAAAGGCCAGCGATGCCCTGAATCACCTCGATACGGCCATCCGCAGTGTCCGCAGCATCATCAATGATCTTCGGCCGCCCGTACTCGATCTGGGATTGCAGGCAGCGATCGACTGGCAACTTGAAGAGTTCCGGCAGCGCAGCGCGATCGATTGCACGATGTCAGTGAAAGACGAGAATTTGCGTTGCGATCTGAACGAAAAATCCGCCACGACATTGTTTCGCATCGTGCAGGAATCGCTGTCCAATATTGCCCGGCACGCGCAAGCGACACAGGTGCATATCGAACTCTACACAGACAGTCACCGGCTTTACTTGCAGATCATAGACAATGGCGTCGGCATGACGGATCGCAAAAAAATGAACTCGTTCGGGTTGGTGGGGATGAAGGAGCGCATCAGCATGCTGGGCGGCGAATTCACGATCGACAGCGCACCGGACAAAGGAACGAGATTGACGATATCGCTGCCACTCGACTGATGTGGCCATTTCTCTCAGCCCGGACACTGCGCACGATCGCACCCGTTATTGGGGGATATTCCCCGTTATAGGGGGTATTCATCCTGGCTGCTCATACGTCTGCCTGAAGCCAGCAGGCAAGGGAAACGCGGCGTAGAGCCATTAGTCACTTTCTTTCACTTTTGGCAGGAAAGTTGCGTCGTCCTCATTCCGGCTCGAAATCAAACATTTCGCCAGCCGGGTCAGGAGCAGTGGTTCGTTGCCCACGCATTGCCACGCGCTCCGAGGAACCGTCAGAGGTGTTTGCGATGAAACTAGATGCCGGAAGGCTGAAACCTAGTCCATTGTCCAAAACCAGGCTGGCGCTAAGTATCTCTGCTGCCGCGATCATCCTCGGGCTGGGCTTGTCCCAGACCCAGGCAGTCCTCCTCGACAACACCGATCCACCGCCTCCTACCGACCCATCGGCGTTCACCAACCCGCCTGCCGACCCCGATGCCGCATTACGGGACTTGCTCAAGCTGCCTCCCGCAAACGTCGGGGCCTTCGACCTGCCTAATGGTGTGGTCGGTAACCGCCGGACCCCCTTGGTCGACAATGTGCTGCCACCCGATCTGCAACCCAGCTTCAATATCCCCACCAACGGTAATGCCAGCCCGGTGTTCGGGGCTCAACCGTTCACCCAGAAGCTTGAACTGTTCGAGGAATTCGGCTCGAACAAACTGGATGCGACTGACCCGCCATCACCCGTGCCGTTTCCGGTGCCGACGCTGGGCCCCGCACCGGCGCAAGATCCATTGAACGTGGCACGAAGCGGCCCGTCGCCGGATGCGCTGGATGCCTTTCTCAGGCAGCCGGCATTGACGCCCTTCCCGACCGAGTTCTCCAATGTACTGGACCGCAATCCCTGGAAGGCGCAGATCGAGCTTTTCCTCAATCGCCGGGTCGATTCGCCCGCAGAAGGCCGGCCACCGGGAAAAGGCTGGTCGCACCAGCGTTTCAATGAGTTTTTCCCGCGCGACGCCTTCAAGACGGTGCAAGCCGGCGCGCACGTCAACAGCGGTTTTCGTGATCGCATGCAACGGCATAACTACGCCGTAGGGGAATTTGCCCCAGGCGGGCTCTATCACAACACCAGCGGCAACCCGGCCAACGAGGGCACCACCAGGGGCATTCAAGTGCAGTTTCACGCAAACTTCCCTGTCCAGGACCACAATGCGTTGTGGACATTCGACGGCACCTTTCCGCCCAAACTGCTTTTAGTACGCTATGGCCAGGCGATGCTGATGCGTCATTACGATGCCTTGCCCATTGACCCGTCGGCCAACCGGGGTTTTGGCCTGCACACCCTCACCACCCATGAACACAACGGACATTCTCCCGCGGAAAGCGACGGCTTTACCAACGCGTTCTTCTTCCCTGGCCAGTACTACGACTATCGCTGGCCGATCCAGTTGGCCGGTTACGACACCATCAATACCAGTGCCGAGGACCCACGGGCGGCATTCCCGTGCGACCCCGGTGAAACCCTGTTCGTCAACGATGCCGCTCCGGGCCTCAAGACCTGTAACAACGGCACCATCAAGATCCGTGGCGACTGGCGTGAAACCATGAGCACCCACTGGTTCCACGACCACATGCTCGATTTCACCGCGCAGAATGTCTACAAGGGCAATGCCACGATGATGAACTACTACAGCGCCGTCGACCGTGGCAACGAGTCGATCGACGACGGGGTCAACCTGCGCTTGCCCAGCGGTTCGGCGCTGGGCTGGGGTAACCGCGACTATGACGTCAACCTGACGATCGCCGACAAGGCCTGGGACCAGACCGGCCAGTTGTGGTTCAACCCCTTCAACACCGACGGTTTTCTAGGTGACCAGATGCTGACCAACTGGGTGTACAAGCCCTTCCTGGATGTACGTGCCCGCCGCTACCGTTTGCGCATTCTCAACGGATCGGTTTCTCGCTTCTTCAAACTGGCGGTGGTGCGTCAGGTCAATGGTAATGGTGGCGAGTTTCCTGGCCCGAACGGCTCCGGGGTCTCATACAACCGGGTGCCGTTCCACATGATTGCCAACGACGGCAATATCATGGAGCACGCAGTACCGTTCGATGGCACCCTGGACCTCGATGGCGACGGCGACACACAGAACCACAATGCCATTCTGCCGATACTGGGCATTGCCGAACGCTATGACATCGTCGTCGACTTCGCGAAAAACGGCATCAACCCGGGCGACAAGATTTTCTTCGTCAACATCGAGGAGCATGAAGACGGCAAGCGTCCTAATCGCGACATTCCATTGGCCGACGTACTCTCCGGGAAGTACCTGCCCGAGGTCAGGCAAACCAGCCACGGGCCACAGTGGGTCAACGGTGACCCGGGCGTGGGCCTGTTCCTGCAACTGAACGTCCAGCCTTACACCGGCCAGGATGTCAGCATGAACCCGGTCGACTTCGAGCCCGCCAAGCCTGGCAAGCCCGAGGGCAAGGTCATGATCCCCCTGCCCTTGCACCCTGATGACCCTGCCGATATCGCCCGGCTTGCCCAGGCGCGGCACCGCACCTTTATCTTTGGCCGCTCCAATGGCACGGATTTCAAGCCCTGGACGATCAAGACCGATGGCGGCGAAGGCTTCGGCATGGACCCGCGCCGGATTTCAGCCGCGCCACAACTGGCCACTGGCCCGACACCGGCAGGGTTCAAGGGTGAAGGCACGCTGGAAATCTGGAAGATCGAGAACGGCGGCAATGGCTGGACTCACCCGGTGCATGTGCACTTCGAGGAAGGGATCATTCTCACTCGAGGTGGCAAACCACCACCCGAATGGGAAAAAGGGGCGCGCAAAGATATCTACCGTGTAGGCCGCGATTCCGAGAGCCTCGACAATGTCGAAATGGCCATACACATCCGTGAGTTTGCGGGTACCTACATGGAGCACTGCCACAACACACAGCATGAGGACACGGCGATGCTGCTGCGTTGGGACTCCGAGCACCCGGGCCAGTTCCAATTGATGCCCACACCCTTGCCCAGCTGGGACGGCGTGAAATTCGTGAACTCGGTTGCGTTACCGACATTCCGAACCGGAGATGGCGTCGGGCCACAGGTCGAGGTGAACAGAAATCCGTAAATAGCAACGGTAACGGAGGCAAAGGCTAGCGTCGTCTATAAACGGCTGTTTATGTCGTCAGCAAATGCAGAGGCAACTTTTTTGCTGAACATTCCCCTGTGGCTATTCCGCGAATTGGCTTTTTTCGAGGGGAAATGGCAGTGCCTTGACCTGGTTTGTTAACCCGGCCAAAGGCTTTTTTATGGCGGATTCACTCAAACTCCCCGAGTTCCTCCATGGAATCTGGAAAAAAAGACGAAAAAAACGCCGGGGCTCTCGTCTGCCTTCCGACTCGCCGCAAACCCTGTAATGGTGCAGGCTGCGCGATAAAAGATGGCAATGTGCAACTAGCCAGGGACACTGCCGTTGGTCAGCGAAATTGATCAAAAAATGAACGGATACGGTTTTTTCGTTCAGAATGCGCAGCAGGTGGCACGGGCTCTGATCCTCACCTGACCCCAGAAGCGGAAGTTAAACCTCATATGCGCCAAGTGCGGATGAGGTTTTTTATTACCTGAAAATGGAAATAATCGAATGACTGAAAGTTCATTCGCCAAACTCGCTTTTATCTTGACCGCGTCATGCCGCAAGATAATCCAATTGAAACGGCTGAATCATAACTTCCGTCAGCAACGGCAAACTCTAACCAAGCCGTCCTGAAAGTCAGGTTGATTCACTGTTTGTACAAAGAGGTAGTCATGGAACTTAGTATTCTTACTTCACCCGTCGGGGAATATTTGCGCTTGGGCGTTGTATATTTCCATCTTATCGCTTGCTGTGTGGCAATCGGGCTGGTTTTGACCAGTGACATTGCAATGGTCAAGCAACTCCTGAAGGGCGATGCATCAGGTCACCATGATGACGCGCACATGGACAGTCTGCAAAAAACCGTATCGCTTGCACTTGTAGCGCTGTGGATTACAGGCATTGCCATTGTCGGGATCGATTATGCCGGCAAGGGAATGGAGTATTTCCTCAATCCAAAATTGCAAGCCAAGATCGGCATCGTTGTGCTGTTGACCATTAACGGCTTCGTGTTGCATCGCGCTGTACTGCCGGCGCTGAAAAAAGCCGGTTCGTTACTGAAACTCTCCTTCAGCCTGCGCATGCTGGCGCTGTTCTCGGGGGCGTTCTCTGGCGTGTCGTGGTTCTATGCCGCCATGCTGGGTGTGGGTCGTCCGCTGGCCTGGAAGTACTCCCTGGTGGAGTTGCTGGCAGCCTATCCGGTGCTCATCGTCGGTGGGTTCGGGATGATGGTACTGCTCACCGTCTGGGCAAAAAACAAAGACGCCGAAACGCGCATGGAGCAAGGCTCCTGGGCTCCAGGAAACGCCGCCCTGGCTGGCTGGTGAACCCGGATTGAACAAGGATGTTCAGCCCTGACCCATGAATTGCGCTTTAACTGTTTAAAAGTCTCACTTGAGGATACCCAAATGAAATCCATGAAAGTTCTCTTCGTAGTCGCCGCTCTGACCGCTTCTTCTCTGGCGATGGCCACCGGTGGCGGTGACCGGACCGTCGCACGCATGGAGTCGGCCCGCTCAGTCTCGATGAAAGCCTTCCAGGTTGCCCAGAAACAGAAGGCTGAAGCCGCTGTCACTCAAAGCAAGGCCAAGGCAGCCGATCGCACCAACAGCTGATCTGTTGTGTTGAATCCACAGTCCAGGCAGCCCGTCTCCACGGGCTGCTTCGTTTACAGGCCGTCGTGGCACGCATTATCAGCTTTCATCTCCAATAAATCGCTTCATCGGTAAACGCCCCTCGCGCCAATTCAACGTTGCGTCTCTACGATCCTGAGCCAAGGCCAGCGAATCTGGTAACTGTTCGCCTTCTGGTCGAACAAGTCTGGCCTGGGGTTTTTTGGATTGATTCTGAGTAACCCATGCTCAGTGTCGGCCAGGCCGTTGGGTGCATAGACCTCGCCAGTTTCAATATCCAGACCCATGCAGGTACCGGCAATCAGGTAGCGATCGATCCCGTCGCTGGCCGACTGAAGCTTGGGATAATCCCCGCCAAACCGCTGGCTGTACCACAGGTGAACGCGGGCCTGATTCTTGAATTCAACGTTCACCTCGAGGTGGTTGAACAGATGCCGAGCGGATTGGATGACCTCGTTCTCGGCTTCCCACGACAGATCATCATCGAAGTAAAAGACGTCGTAATCCTTCACTCCCCACGCTGGCGGTCGCTGTGACTGATGGTTCCAGACGGCCTGGAACAGGCAACCGGCGGTGAGCATGCACTGGTTCAGACCGAGCCTGGGCAAGCGATCGGCAAGTTCTGCGTTTACTGGATTGGTCATTGCGATCCTGACCAGGCTTTCGACAGTCAATGTCATCTTCATCCCTTCTCAATCGATCGAGTCCTGGCGACCGACAATACCGCCAACACTTTACAAATACCGCCCTTTCTCACCCTCGGCCAATCTGGCGCGAATCATGCCTTATTCAACGGCACGAAGTCGGTACTGACTATGTGGATGACACTTTTGAAGTGAGCCGCCTCAGTGCCTGCCGCGATAATCGATAGCTTACTGACGAACGGTCGAGGTCAAGCATGACGAGCGCAACGATGGAACAAGTCAGCCCAAAAACGCTGAGAAGAGTGATTGTGGCTGCCGGCATCGGCAATTTCGTCGAGTGGTTCGACTTCGCCGTCTATGGCTTTCTGGCCACGACCATCGCCCAGCAATTTTTCCCCAGCGGCGATGCCAGTGCCGCGCTGCTCAAGACCTTTGCGGTATTCGCCGTGGCCTTTGCGTTTCGGCCCCTAGGCGGGATTTTCTTCGGCATGCTGGGCGACAGGATCGGCCGCAAGCGAACCCTGGCGATGACCATTCTGCTGATGGCCGGGGCGACGACCTTGATCGGTCTGCTGCCCACTTATGCGGCGATCGGAGTCATGGCGCCGATTCTTCTGTCCCTGATCCGTTGCGCCCAGGGCTTTTCCGCCGGGGGTGAATACGCCGGTGCCTGTGCCTACCTGATGGAGCATGCACCGAGTGATAAACGTGCCTGGTACGGCAGCTTCATTCCGGTGTCGACATTTTCCGCCTTCGCCGCGGCAGCCGTGGTGGCCTACGCACTCGAGGCGTCATTGTCAGCCGAAGCAATGGGCAGTTGGGGCTGGCGCCTGCCGTTCCTGATTGCCGCGCCCCTGGGCCTGGTGGGTCTTTACTTGCGCTGGAAGCTCGATGAGACACCGGCATTCCAGGCGGTGACCCAGGAACATGCAGTCGCACACTCCCCCCTCAAGGAAACCTTGCGCAACCATGGTGCGGCTATCGGCTGTCTGGGCGCTTTTGTGTCACTCACGGCATTGTCGTTTTATATGTTCACCACCTATTTCGCGACTTACTTGCAAGTCGCCGGTGGCCTGAGTCGCGCCACAGCGTTGCTGGTGTCGCTGATTGCATTGCTGTTCGCGGCGGCGATCTGCCCGCTGGCCGGGCTGTACTCGGACCGGGTCGGGCGTCGGGTTACGGTGATGACGACGTGCGCGCTGTTGATTGTGGTCGTGTACCCATCGTTCCTGATGGCCAGCTCCGGCTCGTTCGCAGCGTCCATCGTCGGCGTCATGCTCCTGGCGATTGGCGCGGTGTTGTGTGGCGTGGTGACGGCGGCCTTGCTCTCGGAAACCTTTCCTACCCGTACCCGATACACCGCCTCGGCGATCACCTACAACATGGCGTACACCCTTTTCGGCGGCACGGCACCGTTGGTGGCGACGTGGCTGATCAGCACCACCGGCAGCAACCTGTCGCCAGCGTTCTATCTGATCGCGGTTGCATTGCTCGCACTGGCGGGTGGGCTGGCATTGCCGGAGACTTCGAGGATTTCCCTGCATGACGTTGCGTCGCAGGAAAAAGGTGTAGGGGTGAGTGCATCCGCCTGAAACACCAAACAAGCCTGTCTTGAGCCTGGTGCTCATCTGTAGGAGCGAGCTTGCTCGCGAAGGTCGTCAACGATAACGCGTGCTCACTGGATAAACACCGCGCTCTTGAGTCCATCGCTGGCAAGCCAGCTCCTACACTGTAGGAGCGAGCCTGCTCGCGAAGGTCGTCAACGATAACGCGTGCTCACTGGATAAACACGGCGCTCTTGAGTCCATCGCGAGCAAGCTCGCTCCTACAGTAGCATTACGTCCGTGGACCGCCCGTTGCCAACGATGCCACTAAGGCAACGCATACACCCTGAACAGTTTTTCCACGGTAGCGTTGGACCCGCCCAGGTACTGGTCGTAGGCCTTTGCTATGAAGCCCGAGTAATAGGCTTCACTCAGGGCCGTATCGACCAGCAGGCGGAAGTCTTCGTCGTTGCGATCCACGATCATCGCCACCGGCGAGTACTCGAAAATACGGTCCAGGAGCATCAGGTTTTTCGCCGCGCCTTCCTTGGTGACTTCATTGCGCAGCAGCATGCGTTCGGAGAAGAAGGCATCGGCCTTGCCCTCGGCGACCAGCTTGACGCCCTCGTCGTTGTTGGCCACGGTCACCAGCGAGGCGATCACGTTGAGCAGGCGCATCTGCTCGCGAATCCAGTCTTCGGTCACCCCTCCCTCGATGGTCGCGTAGGTATGGTTGGCCAGACCATTGTTGATGCTGGCACGCCAGGTCGGGCCAGTATTGGCGACCTTGCCATTGAGCACATTGAGCAGCGATTCGCGAGCATCGTTGCGCACCACGACCGAAAGGCCGGCGGTGTAGATCGGTATGGAGTAGCTGATCATCTTGCGCCGTTCCAGGGTGGGCGGTGTCGGCGTGCAGAGGATATCGACTTTACCCTGGCTCACCGCGTTGACCTCGTCCGAAATCTTGACGGGCTGATAGCGCACTTGCAGGTCGGGCAGACCTAGCTCGCTCTTGAGCTTGTCGGCGACTTTCAGGCACAGGTCGATGGCATAACCGCTGGCTTTGTCGCCTTCCTGTTTGCTGAAAGGGGCCAGGTCCGGCAAGTAGCCCAGGGTAAAGGTGTGGCTGCTGCGCACGCGTTCAAGGGTGTTGGCGCCTGCCACGAGCGGCAGCGTCGAGAGTGCGAAGGCAAGCAGCAGTCTGGTGGTTGTGGCAAATGGTACGTTCATGTCCGGTTTCCCCGTATGCAGATGTCTGTGCAGTCCTGATGGCCACGCCTAAAGGTTGCCGGCCCTGGCCTGGTTGGCGGGTGGCGCTTCGGTGAAGCGTTTGGCGAGGAATCCATAGAGCAGGTAGCCGACAGCGAGTACCAGGGTGCCACCCATCACCGCGTCCTTGCCGCAGGCATACAACGCGTACAAGGCGTACGTGATTGCAATCAGCAGGACCACCACGTTACGCGAGCGTATGGCCGACGAGACCCCGGCCTTGTGCATGATCACCAGCAGGCCGGTCATCGCCGTTATATAAGGGATCAGGTTGGTGACCGCTGCCAGGCTGACCAGCTTGCTGAACTGTGCGGCGGCGTCGGGCGAGATGGTCGACAGGGCCAGGACAGTCTGCAGCACACCGCAAACGATCATGCCGACGACGGGCGCATTCATCGAGTTGACCTTGCTGAACAGCTTGAGGAACAGGTTCTGGTCAGCCGTCATCTTGGCGGTTTGCGCCAGGGTAAATTGCCAGCCCAGCAGCGAGCCGACACAGGCCATGACCGCCAGGGCCATGACGATATTGCCCACCATCGGGCTGAACATCGTCGCATAGACCAGCGCGAAGGGTGCGGAGGACTTGGCCAGTTCGTCATTGGGAATGATGCCCTGGATGACGGTGGTCGACAGCACATAGACCACGGCGGCACCCAGGGTGCCGAACAGGCAGGCCAATGGCACGTTGCGCTTGGGGTCTTCCACGGCATCGGTGGCCTGGGCCGCCGATTCCATGCCGAGGAAGGCCCACAAGGTCAGGGGAATCGCCTTGCTGATGGCTTCGGAGATCGGCAGGCTGTTGGGGTTCCAGGCGGCGGCCAGCACATCGGGCTTGAACCAGAACCAGCCGATGATGCTCAGGCCGGCTACCGGAATGATCACACCCCACACCGTGAACGCGCCGATCTTGCCGGTGATGCCCGGCCCACCGAAGTTGGCGAAGGTGGTCAGCCAGATCAGTGCGATCGTGCCGATGCACAGTGGAATCGCACCCGTGCCCAGCCAGGGCACGAAGGCCGTCATGTAGCCCACCGCCGAAATGGCCACGGCCACGTTGGCGATGGCCAGTGACAGGAAGTACAGGTACGAACAGAGGAAAAAACCCGACTTTGCATGGGCCTCTTCGGTGTAGGCGGACAAACCACCGGAGCGTGAGCAGAAGACGCCACACTGGGCAAAGCAGTAGGCGATGGCCATCGAACCGATCGCCGTGAAGATCCACGACAACAAAGAGACCGCACCCAACTGAGCCATGTTGGTGGGCAACATGATGATACCCGAGCCCATCATGTTGACCGTTACCAACGTCGTGAGCCCCATCAGGCCCATTTTCTTGCTTGAATCAGCCATCGCAAACTCCTTGCCCTGTTCAGAGAGTTAACCCCGGGGCCCGCTGACCTGACACCTGCCACCGAGTACGAGGGTGATCCTTACTGCTTGACTACATAGCCATACGCCCGCGTGCGACCGCCTTCGTGCTGCAGATAAACGCCTTGCAGTTCCGGTGTGAAGCCGGGCAAGCGGTTGATGCCCTCCTCCAGCGCCAGGAAATACTTGAGCACTGCGCCACCCCAGATTTCCCCCGGCACCACGCACAAGACGCCCGGCGGGTAAGGCAGTGCGCCCTCGGCCGCAATGCGACCATCGGCATCTGCCAAGGGCACCAGCTCGACGTTGCCACGGATGTACTCGATTTGCGCTTGCTGCGGGTTCATGGCCTTTTTCGGGAAGTGCTCCTTGCGGAACATGTCCTTCTGCAACTGCTGCACGTTGTGGCTGCGATACAGGTCGTGCATTTCCTGGCAGAGCCTGCGGATGGTGTAGTCGCGGTAGCGTTCTTCGTACTGCATATAGATCGCGGGCAGCACCCGACTCATCGGCGCGTCGTCCTGAATGAAGCGTTCGAAACGGGCGATCTGTGCCGCCAGGTGACTCATCTTTGCCCAGTCTTCGGCCGGGGTGAGCAGGAACAGAATGGAATTGAGGTCGCATTTTTCCGGAACGATGCCGTTCTCGCGCAGGAAGTTGGCCAGGATGCCGGCGTGAATGCCGAAGTCGGTGTAGCTGCCGTCCACCGGGTCGATGCCCGGCGTGGTGAACAGCAGTTTGCACGGGTCGATGAAGTACTGCTTGTCGGCATAACCGGGAAAAGCATGCCAGCGATCCTTGGGATGGAACTCAAAGAAACGGATATCGCTGGCGATAGCGTCGGTCGAGTGATCCTGCCATGGGCGCCCATTGATGGTATCCGGCACGAACGGGCGGACAAGGGTGCAGGCTTCGATGATCAGCTTGCGCGCATTGATGCCGAACTTCACACAGTCGTCCCACAGGCGCAGACCACTGCGTCCCGAGTGGATGCGCGCGTTGACATCCAGCGAGGCGAACAGCGGGTAGAACGGGCTGGTGGACGCCTGGGCCATGAAGGCGTTGTTGAGCCGGTGATGGTTGCAGTAGCGGGCCTGACCTTTGATGTGCCGGTCTTTCTTGTGGATTTGCGAGGCCTGAGAGAAACCGGCCTGTTGTTTGTGCACCGATTGCGTGACGAAGATGCCCGGGTCGTTCTCGTCCAGATCGAGCAACATGGGCGAGCAATCCTTCATCATCGGAATGAACTGTTCGTAACCGACCCACGCCGAGTCGAACAGGATGTAGTCACACAGTTTGCCGATGCGGTCGACCACTTGCCGGGCGTTGTAAATGGTGCCGTCATAGGTGCCCAGTTGAATGATCGCCAGGCGAAACGGCCGTGGCAGTTGCGCCTTGTCCGGGGCGACTTCGGCGATCAGTTGGCGCAGGTAGTTTTCTTCGAAACAGTGGGCGTCGATGCCGCCGATGAAGCCATAAGGGTTGCGCGCGGTTTCCAGGTAGACCGGCGTGGCGCCGGCCTGCAACAGCGCGCCCTGGTGATTGGACTTGTGGTTGTTGCGATCGAACAGCACCAGGTCGCCCGGGGTCAACAGGGCGTTGGTCACCACCTTGTTCGAGGCCGAGGTGCCGTTGAGCACGAAGTAGGTCTTGTCGGCGTTGAACACTTGCGCGGCGTGTTTCTGTGCCAGCAGCGCCGGGCCTTCGTGGATCAGCAGGTCACCGAGCTTGACGTCGGCGTTGCACATGTCGGCGCGAAACAGCGTCTCGCCGAAGAAGTCGAAAAACTGCCGCCCGGCCGGGTGCTTGCGAAAGAACTGGCCGCCCTGGTGACCGGGGCAGGCAAAGGTCGCATTGGCGGCTTCGGTGTAGTGTTTGAGCGCATCGAAGAACGGCGGCAGCAGGCTTTCTTCATAGGCCCTGGCCGCGGTTTCCAGTTGATTGCCGTAGTACTCGGCATTATTGCTGGACAGGTCGAACACACCGTTGACCTGCAAAATCACATCCTGCAGTTGTTTGTAGACCTCCAGGGAACGATTGCTGCGGCCCTGAGAGGCCACCAGGAAGATGGGGATGTCGAAGCCGGTACGCTTGATGGCATCCAGCGCCCCTGCTGCCAAATCATCTTTCGAGAGTACGGCGACGGCGACATCGGTAAAGTCAGTCTGGTCGAGTCGGACGATTTCACGGGCATTACGAAAGCAATCCCGGACCGCGTCGCTCGCAGCGATTTTCAAAGCGATCATAACCAGAATCTCTCGGTCTGTTTGACGTTGAAGTTCCTGGGACGCGTATGTGTGGAGGCATCATATCCCGGGGTCAGGAGCGATTGCCCTATTGGGTATAGTTCATTTTTAGTATTTGTTACTTCTTGCTGAATTTATTTCCTTGACCTTGTTTTTGCGTGGTTAATGGCAATGAAACACCCCATCGGTTGCATTCAACCTTTGGGGTGCTGCTCATCCAGCCATCAGGTGCGCCCTGCGGAACCTGTGACAGGCAAGTTCCCGAGCAGTTTGAGCCCGGTACTCTTCACGAATGCCTCATAGTCCATCGGCTTCTCGATACGGGTTTCAGCATTAGGCAGCACGTAGGCCCAGGCACGTTTGGACGATGCGTCGTACACCAGCTTGAACAGTCGGGTCGGTACCCACACCTGGTTGTCGCCAACGGTGGAGTGGCCAGGGTCAAACAGCGGGCCGGTAAAGACAAACACGTTGCCATCGGCGCGCTTGGCAAACTTGCGGACATCAGACTCGATCTTGCTCCAGATCTTGCGGTTGTTGGTCGGGTCTTGCGGCACCATGTTCGACAGCGCAAAGGATTGGGCCATTGCATTGGGGTTCGGTGCATCGGCTGCCGGGGATTGGTGACCACGGTCCACGGCCGGATGCTGGCTGCGGTAGTCGCTCAACTCGGCGCGCCCACTCTTGGGAATGCGTGGGTCCGGGTAGAACTGGTTGGTGCGCTCCTCCCCTTTGGCATCCTGCAATTGGGCCGCGTTCAGACGTTCGACCACAACCAGCGGGGTCTTGCTGGTTTGCGAGTACAGCACCGCGAAGTTGTCGGAACACAGCGCCAGGGGTTTCATGGTTGCCGGCACAGTGGCCGTGTTGATCGGTTTCGCTGCCGGGAACAGATCTGCGCAGCCGTCAAACGATGCCTGTTTCTGTTTGCTTGAATAGAGATCCAGGGCCGCGTTCTGGCTGATCGAGCCCGAGCGGGACGTTTGTTCATGTTGCGCGGTGGGCGGCTTGAGAATGTCCAGCAGACTGCGGGCTTGCGCCCCGGTCGAGAGCAAAACAAGGGCCGACAGCCCAACTGCAATTTTGCGTAGGTGCATGCTTAAAATCTTCGAATGGGATTGAGGGGTAAACGTATGGCGAGTCCCGATTCACGGAACCGGGTAGAGGGCGTTGCTGATTATGTGGCGGCGAGCATGCTTTCACTGTCCTTGATCAAATTACCGATGCGGGGCCGGTCGGTTCCGGGCAATTCGACCGCGGAGGGTCGTGCGGGGGTTATGGACCATGACAAGATACGTTAGTGCCGGGCGGCGGTTGGATTCTATTGGCCAGTGCTCGTCGAAGAAGCGGACCGGATGACATATCCAGTACCGCTCGATACCCTTTCGCACCCGGGTGCCTGACGGCAATTCAGGCCCAACCACACTCCATCCAGACGAACAAAAAATGAAATCCTCCGCAGGTTTGTTGTTGTCGGGTATCGAGCTGGACCGCGCCAGCTCCATCCCCTTGTACCGCCAACTCTACTTGCAGATTCGCAAACAGATTCTCGGTGGCAGGATTCAGGGCGGCGTGCGTCTGCCGTCTACCCGCACCCTGAGCAAAGAACTGCAGCTGTCGCGAATCAGCATTCTCAACGCGTTCGATCAACTGATTGCCGAAGGTTTTCTGACGTCGCGCACCGGGGCCGGGACTTACGTCGGCCATGAATGGGAAGGCCGCGGTACTGATGACGCAGAACACCAGCCCCAGCCGCCTCGCCTGTCCGACCTGAGCCAGTCCATGCTGTCGTTGCGCAGCGATCACTTTCGCGGCGTTTCCTATGCGGACTGGGCGACCGGGAGCCCGACCTCGTTCCTGCCCAGCCACAGTGCCTACGATGCGTTTCCGCAATCAGTCTGGAAACGGCTGATGAACCGCCACCTGCACAAGCCGACCAAGGCCATGCTCGGTTATGGCGAACTGCAAGGTTTACTGGCCCTGCGCGAGGCGATTGCCGAATACGTCTTCGATGCCCGGGGCATCGACTGCACTGCCGGGCAGGTGGTCATCGTTTCCGGCGCCCAGCAAGCCTTCAACCTGCTGGGCATGCTGTTGCTCAATCCGCAGGACAGCTTCTGGATGGAAGATCCGGGGCATATCGCGGCGCGCATTGCGCTCCAGGCCCAGGGGGGGCTGGTGGTCCCGTTGCGTATCGACGAACAGGGGATCGATGTCCGGCAAGGTGTGGCGTTGTGTCCTGACGCTCGCCTGGTGTTTACCACGCCTTCCCGTCAGCATCCCTTGGGCATCACCATGAGTTATGCGCGGCGCCAGGAGCTCATCGACTGGGCTGCGCGCAATCAAAGCTGGATCATCGAGGACGACTGCGACAGTGAATTTCGCTACAACGGCCGCCCCCTGCCGGCACTCTATGCCATGGATCAATGGGCCCGGGTCATCTACGCCGGAACCTTCAGCAAAGTGCTCTTCCCCTCGCTACGGCTGGGTTACGTGATACTGCCGAACGCCCTGATCGAACCCTTCTGCACCTTGCGGGCGGTCATGGATCGCAGCCCGCCCACGCTGCTACAGGCCGTCACGGCGGACTTCATGCGCGAAGGCCACTTCCTCGGTCATATTCGTCGAATGCGTGCGCTGTACCAGGCTCGCCAGCAAGCACTGGTCGAACAACTGCAGCGACGGTTGGGCACTTTCTTCAGGATCACGCCTGTTGAAGCCGGCATGCACCTGATCGCCTGGTTACCCGCGCATCTTGACGACGACGCCATCGCCCGGGAACTCGGCCAGCATGGCATTCATACCTATCCCCTGAGTGACTACTGCCTCGAGCATGTCCTGCCGCCGGCCCTTTTGATCGGCTTTGCCAGCACCCCTGAGGACCAGGCCCAAGCGCGGGTCGAAGCGCTTGCCCATGCCTTGAGCGACATGGGCCATCTGCAGCAGGCCACCTGACGCAAGGCAAGTGGTCTTATGATTTAACTGATAATGGATCTATCGAGAGTTCCTGACTGGCGCGATAAAGGCTGCGCCGGTAGACCCGGCGTCTGAACCAGGAACGACTCGAATGAACAATAAGATCCAGGAACGATTCAACGCCTTGCTCAGCCATAAGGCTGCCCGGGCCGGGGCTGCCCCCGTACTGACTGAGGCACTGGCCCGCCAGTTGCTCGACCGGCTTGGGCAACTGCGCCTGTTTGCCCATGCCTACCCCTTGCTGACCAACCTGACCCACGGCCGCGTGACACCTGCTGACCTGCTGGACTTCGCCTATCGCCACGAGCTGCAGGGGCTGAGCCTGCACTTGCTCGACGGTGAGGAAAACAGCCTGAGTCAAATGACGCCCGCGCAGCTTCAGGCGTTTGCAGACAAGGCCAATGCACTCGGGCTGGACGTGCATCTGGAAATCAGCAGCACCCTGAAAAAAGATGTCGATCAAGTGATCGCCGTTGCCAAGGCGTTGGGCACCCGCAACATCCGTGTCTACTCACGCTACGAAGGGGCGCTGTCGCGGGTCATGGACCTGATCGAGTCAGACCTGCACTACCTTGCGCAGCAGGCAGACGAGCACGACCTGTTCTTCGACTTCGAGCAGCATGAAGAACTCAAGAGCGACGAGATCGCGCAACTGCTGAGCCGCCTGAACCACCCTCGCCTGCACGCCCTGTTCGACTTCGGCAACATGATCAATGCCTGCGAACAGCCCCTTGCTGCGCTGCGTAACCTGGCGCCGCACATACGCCAGACCCACCTCAAGGGTGTGCGCATCGTCCCCGAGCAAAACGCATTCGGCCATTACGGCGTGTTGCAGGGCTGTGACGAAGACGACCTGCCCAACGCACGCATGTTGTTCGAACTGCTGATGCTCGGCGAATCAACCCCGCAAGTGATCGCCTTCATTCTCGAGCAGGAAAACCACTACGTTGCTCCGGCGTTCCGCCAACTCGACGAAGCCGCCGACCCGTTCATTGCCTACCGGGAAATGAGTGAAACAGCGCTGCCGGAAGGCTTCTCGCTGGAACGAATGCTGGCCGATGAACACCGTTGGGCCAACAACCAGGTGGCCTATGTACGAGGTCTGCTGGCCGAGTTCCGAACCCTGGCCGAGTTGACCCTGGCCCATTGCGCTGACGACTGAACCTGGCGTGCCCACCGGCACTGCCTACCCAATTACGCCTGGAGAACAATAATGACATCCCAAGACAAGGCCAAATGGCTCAGATTCCTGATTCTCATCCTCGGTGGCGGCACCATCTACAAGCTGGCGAATCTCAAAGACGCCTTCTACATTCCCATGCAGGAGTTCATGGGGCTGTCCCACACTGAAATCGGCGTGCTGCTGAGCGCCAACGCCATCATCGCCACCGCGCTGTTCGTGGTCGGCGGCATGCTCGCCGATCGGTACGACACGCGTAAGCTGATCCCCCTCGGCCTGATCGGTACCGGCAGCCTCGGGCTCTACCTGGCGACCTTTCCACCCTTCAGCAATCTGCTGATTGTGTTCTGCCTGCTGGCGGTATGTGCCGACTGCCTCTTTTGGCCTTCGCTGCTCAAAGCCATCCGCAACCTGGGCGACGATAAGGAACAGGGTCGCCTGTTCGGCCTTCTCGAAGGCGGACGTGGTGTCATCGATACCCTGGTCGCCTTCTCTGCGCTGGGCGTGTTCGTCGCCATGGGCTCCGGTGAGAACGGTCTGAAGTCGGCGATCCTTTTCTACTCGGTCATCGACATTCTTGCCGGTACCCTGACCTGGCTGCTGCTCAAGAGCGGCAATACCCAGTCGACCGCCAAGCCGAAGAACGGGTTGTCGAACCTGCTCGAGGCCATCAAGGTGCCGGGCATCTGGCTGGTCAGCCTTAACGTGTTCATGGTCTACATCGTGTACTGCGGCCTGACCTATTTCATTCCCTACCTCAAGGACATGTACGAACTGCCCGTCGCCCTGGTCGGCGCCTATGGCATCATCAACCAGTACTTCCTCAAGATCCTCGGCGGCCCCGCCGGTGGCTTCATTGCCGACAAGCAGTTCAAGAGCTCCAGCCGCTATCTGAAGTGGGCATTCCTGGCGTTGTTGCCGCTGATGGGCGTGATCATGCTCATCCCGAAAAGCCCGGGTTTCATCTACGCGGGCATGGCAGCCACCCTCTCCTTCGCGCTGATTGTATTTTCCATGCGCGGCGTGTTCTGGGCACCCATGGGCGAAGTCGGCATTCCCCAGCACATCACCGGTTCAGCCTTCGGGATCGGTTGCCTGATCGGTTATGCGCCGGGCATGTTCGCCTACGTCATCTATGGCGCAATCCTTGACCACTTCCCCGGTCAGCAAGGCTACAACTACGTGTTCTCGTTGATGAGCGTATTGGCCATTATCGGGTTCATGGTCTCCAGCCTGCTGCATCAAGCGGTTCGCAAGAATTCCACGGTCACCGGCAAGGTCAGCGCCGCGCAAGCCTGAACATAGGTCGGGTGTACGCCTCGCAACACATCGCCGTGCGGCGCTAACCGAAACCTCTCGGTTAGCGCCGCACGAGCGCCACCATCCAGCAGCACTGACGGTGCTCTTGCTGATCATCCGTAGTGTGTAGTCCATCGGTGAAGCTGTCGGATCGCCATACAGTGAACTACTGTCAGTCATGGGCGTAGCGCCCACAGCCAATCTCCAGATATCCGTTGAGTTGCAGGGTTTCCAACCGACTTATCACGATGATCAGGGAACCAGGTCGATGGCAAAAGATGCAAAAGCCGAATCGGAAAACGCGAATTTTACCGCGCTGGAGACTGAGGCTCTGGTCGAACCAGCCCCTGTTTGCGATGCGTCTCGCAATGGAATCTGGCGCACACGGATCAGGGTCAAGGCGCGCAATCTGAGTCGCTCGACCCAGTTTGTCATTGCCGCTGCGGTGATCCTGGGACTGACCATGTTCTTCGTCGGCAAACTGGTGAGCGCACGAATAGAAAGTGCCGCGGTACATAGCGCAGCAGAAGCAGGCGCTCAGTACATGGATACGTTTCTGGAGCCCTATGTGCAGGAGATGAGCCGGGACAACAAACTCTCGGCGGCAAGTGTCCAGTCTCTGGACCACCTCACGGAAAGTCGTTCGCTCAAACATCATATCGTCTCGATCAAGATCTGGCGGGCGGATGGCACGGTGGTCTACAGCACGAATAAAGCCATCACCAACCACACATTCCCACTGGATGAGATCACCGAGGCACTCAAGGGCAAAGTAGTCACCGACCTTGAAGGGCTGAACGAGGATGAGAACGAGTTCGAGCGCAGCCTCAACGTGCCGCTCTATGAGATCTACGCGCCCCTGCGGGATTCAAGCACCAGGAAAGTCATCGCGGTGGGCGAATTTTATGAAAAGGCCGGTAGTCTCAAGCGCGAGATCAATCGCGTCCGAGAGCAGGTATGGGTGGTCGTTGGCGCCGCGACCCTGGCAATGCTGACGCTGCTTTTTTTCATCGTGCGACGCGGTGACAAGATCATCCAGCGCCAACAAGTGGCACTGCGCTTACGACTGCAGGAGCAAGCCCGTCTGCACATCAGCAATGCCGAACTGCAGCGCAAGATGGCGACGGCTACCCAGGAGTTTTCCCATGTCAACGAACTCACCTTGAGGCGCATTGGTGCAGACTTGCACGATGGGCCGGCGCAGTTATTGACCTTGATTCTGATCCGGCTCGACGACCTGGCCGAAAACTGTTCCGATGTCGATCAGGAGTCGCTGGAAACCATTCGTGGCGCCGCCACCGACGCATTGCGTGAGGTCCGCGATTTATCGCGAGGTCTGGCACTTCCGGAAATCAATGAGTTGAGCCTGGTGGAAGAGTTGCAACTGGTGGCGCAACGGCACGAGCAACGCACTGGCACCAAGGTCACATTAACCCTGGGACTGCTACCGGAGGCCGCGCCACTGCCGCTCAAACTCTGTTTGTACCGTTTTGTGCAGGAAGCCCTCAACAACGCTTACCTGCATGCCAACGGCGAGGGTCAGGTCATCCAGGCGCAATACATTGATGACGTATTGAACATCAGCGTCAGGGACAGTGGTCCAGGCATGGCGGCAGACGCCATGCTGCAAGGGGCATCCGGCAGAACCCGATTGGGGCTCGCCGGTTTGCGTTATCGCATTGAATCTCTGGGTGGGTTGTTCAGCATCGACTCTGGCGTCTCTGGTACGTCGGTCAATGCACAGTTCAAGCTCTAGGGGGCGTTCCGGCATCCATTGGTGTTTTCGCTGCACCGGTGTGAAGTCGCCCGACAGCTTCGCGCTCCCTGTAATGCCGTAGAGCCGTGACCGCTTCGACACGATTTCTGGCGTGCAGTTTCTGCATCACGCAACCCATGTGGTGCTTGACGGTTTTTTCGCTGATCATCAGCTTTGACGCAACCTCCCTATTGGTCAGCCCCTTTGAAACTTCACGAATGACCTCCTCCTCGCGATGGGTCAGATCAATCGTGTGATTTTGCGCTTCGTGCTTCTTGTCGTTACTCAGCAGTTTGTTGGCGAACTCGGGGGTGATATACGTCTCCCCCCTGGCAACCGATCTGATTGCCAGGACCAGTTCCGGTCCGCTGACTCCTTTCAACACATACCCGCGCGCGCCGGCCTCCAGTGCCAAAAAGGCGTCATCTTCGGATTCCGAAACCGTCAGCATCAGTACTTTCACATTCGACAGTTGAGTGGAAATGAACCGCACCGCGGCGAACACATCGCCCGGCATATTGACGTCCATCAACATCACATCCGGACGGATCTTGCGGGCAATATCCATGGCATCCTGCGCATTGGCGCCCTGCTCCACGACCTGAAGATCCGCCCGCTTTCTCAACGTATTGGCAACACCCTCACGCAACATCGGATGATCGTCGGCAATGCCGATGCGAATGGTTGGATTCATGACGCGCTCCCGAAACGATCAGCACTCGTACACACATTGATTAATAGCAGGGAACCGGGGACGCCGCCGGTTGCCAGTCGCATGCCCCGGGCGCCCGGCGTTCGGAAATCAGACTTAAGTCGGACCCAATTCGATCGTCAACAAACGTTCACTATGACAGGACTCTGATTTTCAGACGCCAACCCATTGTTTTAAAACGCTATTAAAAACGTCAATAAACAGCCAGGCTCATAAAACCCGGCGCCATCTTTCATCCGACCAACAGTCGCTCGCCTGTACTGCGCACCAGACAAAACCTGGAACAACGTCAAAAGCGACAAACTTCTAACGTAGCGCGTAAACCTCCAGGGATGCGGTTCTCCAGTTTGATCTGCCCACCATAGCGATCCACAATGGCCTTGACGATGGTCAGCCCCAACCCTGCACCCTGATCATTTCCGCTGCTGTAGAAACGCTCGAAAAGCCGATCGCGATCCTGCTCATCGATGCCTGGCCCTTCATCCTCGACAGACAGTTCGTAGCTATTCTCCTTTTCGACCAGCCTTACAGTGATCACTCCATGCCGGGGGGAAAAATTCGCCGCATTGGTCACCAGGTTGTTCAAGGCGATATCAATCGCGGCCGGGTCGACGCTGGCAAGACTGATGTCGTCGCTGACATCAAAAACCAGTTCAAGCCCCTTGCTCAGCAACCAGGGCGTTAACTGAACCAGACTGTCGCGAACAGTGCTGGCCAGATCAATAGGTGCAGGCGGTTTAGTCCCTGCCGCAGGCTCAATACGAGCCATCGTCAGCAATTGGTTAACCAGTCGGCTGGTACGGTCCACGCCTGCAATCAAGAACTCAAGCGATGCGCGACGATCCTCTTCACTCCCCGCCTCCATCAGGTTTTGCGCGTGAATCCTGAGCACGGCCAGTGGTGTACGCATTTCGTGGGCGGCGTCCGCGATAAAGCGTCGCTCGCGCCCCATGACTTCCTGAATTTGCGCGAGCATGCGATTGAGGGCTGCCTGCATGGGCTCAAGCTCGGTGGGTAGCGGCGTCAATTGCAAGGGTTCGAGTGAGCCGGGATGCCGGGCCCGCAGCGTTGCAGCCATGTTGACCAGAGGTTTCAATCCCCAGCCGATGGCCAGCCAGATCATGGCGGCCAGCAATAAACTCCCCAGAATATTGGGCCACAGCGTGTGGCGTACGATCCGGTCCACCAAGTCCATTCGCACATCGTCCCGTTCGCCCACCCAGATACGCAGGTTGTTCTGCTTGTCTTCCAGCAGGAAGGCGCGCCAATGCCGGTTGTCAATATCGACTACATCGCTGAAGCCTGGTGTGACCGCAGGTGTGCTGAAGGACGGAGAACTGGCCGTATGTACCAGCACTTCGTTCCTGGCGTTCCAGACCTGAAACGCAATTTTCGTTTCATACGAATGCCCGTCGGCCCTGGGCGTCGCCTCGTTCAGGGCCTGGTTGAATGCCTTGTACAGATCCGCATGGTCCTTGCTCACCATGGGCATACGCATGACGCCTTGCAGCAGGCGAGCGTTCTGGGCCAGTTGGGCATCATAGACTTCGGCGATTTCGTGGTTGCTGTCGTGCAGATTGAACACACTGATCACGGCCACGCCAGCGAGCATCAGGCCGATGATCAGGGTCAGGGTGCGACGCCGGATCGAGGTCATCGACGCTCCTCTACCAGGTAGCCGATACCACGGACGGTGCGGATCAGATCGTTGGAAAATTTCTTGCGCAGGTGATGGATGTGCACCTCCAGGGTGTTGCTTTCGGCCTCCTCGTTCCAGCCGTACAGCAACTGCATCAGATGATCGCGAGTCATTACCCGGCCGGGTGGCGAGAGCAGTTCGTGGAGCAACTGATATTCCTTGGGTGTCAGGGCCACCGGCTCGCCTTTGTAGCTGACTTGCTGGGTGCCGGGGTTCAGGCTGATACCGGCGTGTTCGATCAGCGATTGTCCACGCCCGGCGCTGCGCCGAAGCAACGCACGTATACGCGCCTTCAGTTCTGCCAGGTCGAAAGGCTTGATCAGGTAGTCATCGGCTCCGGCATCCAGGCCGGCGATGCGGTCTTCGGTGGCATCGCGCGCGGTCAGGATCAACACCGGCAGATTGGAACCGCTGTCACGCAAGCGTCTGAGCACTTCAAGGCCGTCCATGCGCGGCAGGCCAAGGTCGAGCACCGCCAGGTCAAAGATTTCACTGAGCAGCGAGTGCAAGGCGCTGTTGCCGTCCTGCAACCAGTCGACGGTATAACCTTCACGGCTGAGGGCCTGATGAATGCCCTCGCCGAGCGCCACGTCATCCTCTATGAGTAATAAGCGCACAGGGTCTCCTGTCAGCCGTAATGCTGTTCAGTCAAGCGAATGTGGTTCTCTGTAGGAGCAGCCGGTCGACGCTCGATCGCTCGCGATGGTCGTTAACGATAACGCGTATTTACTGGCTAAACGCGGCGCTCTTGAGTCCATCGTCGGAACGCCGCCCGGAACAAGCTCGCTCCTACAATTTCCAGCATTATCCTGTCAGCCGAGTTTTTTGTTCACGTCCACCAACAGCGTTTCGATCTCCTTGCGGCGCCCGGCGTCAGCGCTCTCGCGGCCAGGTCGAGGCGCAGCCAGCATGGCTTTTTGCAGCGCCGCCCTGGCTTCGGCATAACGCTTCTGACGGTAGAGGTGATCGCCCCAGAAGTACAGGCTGTCGATGCCGTTGGGGTTCAATTGCAATGCCAGCTTGAGCAACTGCTCGGCCTTGTCCGAATCGCCGAAACCGATGGGCCAACCCGGTACGCGGTCATAGAGTGCGCCCAGACTGGTATAGGCTGAGCCTTGCAGGGCCTTGGGGTCCAGGGCCAGGGCTTTTTCCAGGTCGGCCTTGGCGTCCTTGACCTTGCTCAGCGCACCCAGCCCTCCCTGGGCGCCCGCCCAGCTACTGGTGACGATGCCAGACCAGATCCAGGCCTCAGCCACCGTTTGGCGTTCCTGTTTGAAGCTCGAAGCCTGGGCGGCCAGTTTTTCAAAAGCCGCGGTTCGTTGTCCCTCGGGCAACTCGTACTGAATATGCGCCCAGCTTTGCTGGATACCGTTGAGACGCTGCTGGTCGGCAGTATCCAGCGCCCAGGCACTCTGACTCAATGCGCCAAGCAGCAGGCAAGCGATGATCTTGTTCATGGTTCGAGATTCTCCTGGTCGGGTTTCTGGCTCAGGCGGCGGATCAGAGGCAATTGCTTGCGCAAACCACGGTCCACCAGATGGGGCAGGAAGCTGTTCAGGCGTACAAAAAAACGCTCTGGCCAGCCCAGGTACAAGTCGCGACGGTCACCGGCAATGGCGTGAATCACCGCGGCCGCCACGGTTTGCGGATCGTCGACATTGGCCTTGAGCGCATCGTTCAGCGCCTGGGCCGCCGGGCTGTTCATAGTGGTACGGGTCGCTCGTGGGGCAACGTAAAGCACGCTGACCCGGGTGTCCGCCAACTCCCGGCGCAGGGCTTCGGAGAACCCGCGCAGGGCAAACTTGGTGGCACAGTAACTGGCGTAGCCGGGGTAGCCAATGGAGCCATAGGTCGAACCGACGTTCACCACCATGGCACTGTCGGCTTGCTTGAGCAGTGGCAACATCAGTTTTGTCAGGCACATCGGCGCACCGATGTTCACCGCGAGCATCGAATTGATCTCATTGTCGTCCAGCTGTTCGAGCATCGCGAAATGATTGACCCCGGCGGCATTGATCAGCAGGTTGATGCCGCCGATGCCCTGGGCCTGCGCCAGCACCTGGCGGCGGTCGGAGAGTAACGTCAGGTCTGCACGGATCCAACTCAGGTTACGGGGATAGAGTTCCAGCAGCGGTGACAACGGTTCCCGATGCCGAGCCACGGCCAGCACCTGGGCACCACTGGCGCACAGTGCGGTGGCGATGGCCAGGCCGATGCCGCCGCTGGCACCGGTCAACACGACGCGAGCTTCAGACAGGCGCATGCAGGTTCTCCCCGTTACGCGGCAAGCCACGAAACATATCGGTGTAGAGCCGGTACACCACTTTGGCGGCGTGAATGACGGCGGCCTGGTCGCCCGGGTCTTCAAGACTGTTCATCAGTCGACGGTAGGTCTGCATATGTTCGATATCCAGTGAGCCGTGGGAACTGAGGTAGCTGAAGGCGCTTTGCGGCAAGTCCAGACGCTGGCGAATGCTCTCGGAGGCTTGGGTGGCCAGGGCGATGCTCGTGCCTTCGAGTACGTTGACCATGCCGAACAGTCCCGCCGGATTGTCCCTGGCGATCAGGTCGTAGAGGAAACTGACCATCAGCTCGATCGGCAATGACGGACGCCCGTCGCGTACAGCGACTCTGTCACCGCCGCAGGCTTCAATGTCATTGAGTACCCATTGTTCGTGGCCGTATTCGTCCTCGATGTATTCACATACCGCCTCGCGCAGCCACTCCAGACGTAATGGCAGGCGCGCACCGCAGGCCATCATCAACGGCACGGTATGGCGCACGTGGTAGTAGGCCTGTGCCAGAAAGGCCCGATAACTTTCCAGGCTGACGTCGCCCTGCAGCGCATCACGGATGATCGGCAGGTTGAACAACTCAATGCGTTCTTGCTCGGTGGCTTGTTGCAGCGTGTCAAAAAAGCTCATGGTGCGGATTCCTCGGAAAATGCAGATTCGCTCAATGGCCCCCGGTAGCGTTCGACGATGGCGTCACGGCGGGGCCGGCCATTGGCGGTGAGCAAGCCGTTGGTGGCAGTGAAGGGTTGGTCGAGCCGGCTCCAGTGATGGACCTGGGCGTACTCGGGCAATGCCTCGTTGGCCTGGGCCACAGCGGCGGCCAGTTGTTCGTCGGTGCAGTCCGGGCGGTGGGGCCAGAGCAGCGCATGGTTGTGAGGCATGGCCTCGCCATAGACGAAGGCCTGGGCGACAGGCCCGCGCTGGGTCAATTCGGCTTCCACCCACTCAGGGTTTACATTGCGTCCGAAACTGGTGACGAATTGATGTTTCTTGCGCCCCTTGAGGTAGAGAAAACCCTCGGCGTCGAACTCGCCGAGATCGCCGCTGGGCCACCACTGGGCGGTGTGCGGCGCCTCTCCCAGATAGCCCAGCAAGGTCGAGCCCTTGATCAGCACTTCGCCGTCGTCCGCCAGGCGAATCTCCACATGGGGCAACGGCCGTCCGACACTGCCGGGGCGCGATGCTTGCGGGCGATTGAGGCACACTACCGACGCGCACTCGGACAGCCCGTAACCTTCATAGACGGGGATGCGCACCCGTTGAGCGCGGTGCAGGAGATCTTCGCTGACCCGGGCACCGCCCACGGCGGCAAAACGCAGGTGCTGTGGGTCAAAGGCCTTCTGCTCGGCAGCACTGACCAGCATCAGCAACAACTGCGGTACCAGAATCAGGCTCTGGGGCGATCGACTGGCCAGGCACCCCAACAGTTTCGGTACATCCACGCCGCTGGCGCCTTCAATCCCCAGGGTTTTCTGGCTCGGCAGGCTCACGGTAGCGCCGGCATACAGTGCGGCGTAACAACCGACGTTCTCCAGCAAAATGGCCAGCGGCAGCAGCGCCAGGTGGTGTTGCGGATCGGTGGAGCGGCTGGCCAGATCCAGTTCGCGAGCGACCCGCAGAATGCTGTCGGCACTCAAGCACACGCCCTTGGGCGTGCCTGTAGTGCCCGAGGTAAAGGTCAACTTGGCGGTGCCGTCAGGCATCCGGTTCGGGCCACTGAACGTGCGGTGCCAGAACTCGCCGCACTGCTGATACCCGGCCGCTTGCAGCTCGTCTTGCAGTTGCGGCTCGGCAATGACGTGTTCGGCCTGGCTTTGCTCCAGGCAATGCTTGCGTTGCGCCGGACTGAAAAAAGGCGGCAAGGCCACGCAGGTCAACCCCTCGAACAACGCGGCCAGGTCCCACAGCATGGCTTCGACACCATTGTCCAGCGCCAGTGCGACCACCCTGACCCGTTCATCGCGCAGGCGCTGCTGGCGATAAATGATCTCGGTATACAGCGTGGCGTAATCCAGCCTCAGATGATCGCCCCACAAGGCAATGGCGTTGTTTTTTTGCTCGGCGTGATTACGCAGGGTCTGTTTGAAACGCTCCATTTCAGGCGACATGGCAAGCCCCCTCAATGGAGGTTGGCAAACCCAGGCGACTGAACAGGCCAATGTTGCGCAAATGAATGAAACCGGAGCGGATATTGCCGAAATGAACCCAGGGTTTGCTTTCGTAGTAACTGCCCCAGGCGTGGCGGTCCTCGCCCAGACGCGCCGGGTCGGCAGCACACAGGGTCACGGGCTTCAAGCCAAGACGATGAAAACTATTGACCAGCCCCAGGTTCCCGGTGAAAGCGACCCATTCCAGCCCCCCCATGGCGAGCACGTAGGTCATCGCGATGATGCTCATCCGTGCGCTTCCGGTGTCGCTGGCAGCCAGGTTGCCTACCTCGACGATGGCTGAGCGGCTTACAGTGTGGTCGGCCGCGGCACTGATCAGCGGATCGATCGGCTCGTCCAGGTAACCTTCCAGAAACAGCGGCCCGGCGCTCGCCAGACGTACCCCGGCCACCGCACAAAGCGTGCCGGACGCATCGCTCATGCCAAACAACTCCGGCATGAAATGGCGAATATCGGCACCGTGGGCCTTACGAAAACGTTGCTGGATAAAGGCTTCGAAAGCGCTCCGTTGCGGGGCGTCCGGCAAGGCCCTGACGAGATACATCTGCTGTGCTTCGGCCAGGCCAAAGTGCAGCGGCAACTGAACGTTCCAGTTGAAATCTGACATTGAAAACCTCTCCCCGGATCGATGGGGAGAAGTATCAAAGACATTTCTTAACGAAGTCTGAAGGTGACAAAACGATTGTCGTCTTGCGTATCGGTCCGTGACTTGCCTGCGCGGCGCAGGCCGGAACCCCGACCAACACCAGTCACAGCAACTTGTCCACCGTCGTGGCGCGGGTGTTCCGGGAGCAAGCCTGAAAGCGCTTCAACGCCCCTCCCTAGGGTCGGGAAGCAGTGATCGGTGACAAGGGTACGCTCTGCGTGACTTTGGCCATCTGGGTGATTTCCACCTGCACCTTGTCCTTGCCGAGCAGGTAGTCGGCCAACTTCTGGGAGAACGGCCAGTAGTTCAGTACGGCCGTCAGGGTCAGCGGCCCGACGGCGTCGGCCGGCACCAGGAAGGAGAACTCCCCGATATCGTAGCCCTTGGGCAGAATGCGGTTGTCCGAGAGAATCTGCGTGGCATTCCAGACCTCGACGTCCAACGGATTGCCGTCCTCGTCGCCGATGTGCACTTTGAAGTTTCGCGTGTTGTCCTCGGTCTTGCCGTCCTTGATCGCACCCAGTCGATAGAGCTCGCGACCACTGGCATCCAGCACCCGGAAATCGATCCACATCTCCCGTCCCTCCGGGAAACCGGTCGGCAGCTTGTGCCCGGCGCCCACGTTGGAAACTTTGACGGCCACCGAGTTGTATTGCCCTGGAATGATGGCGGCCGGCAGTTGCTGGAAGGTTATCTCCCCCGCTCGCGCGAGCATGTCGCGCGCGCGTTGCGCGCCCACTTCCTGACCGAGATGCTTGAGCATCATCGCGTTGGCTCCGCTGAACCAATGCGAAGCGACCTCCTCGCGGTCTGGCCCCATGATCGCGGCCTTGCCCGCAAAGCCCGGCATATGGCAGCTCTGGCAGGTGACGCCGTTGAGGCTGTAGGCGCTCTCTTGCCATTCGTCATAGGTACGCT
Organism: Pseudomonas sp. IT-196MI5; assembly: GCF_949767415.1. Lineage (NCBI taxonomy): Bacteria > Pseudomonadati > Pseudomonadota > Gammaproteobacteria > Pseudomonadales > Pseudomonadaceae > Pseudomonas > Pseudomonas sp. IT-196MI5. The sequence goes on along the minus strand of NZ_CATKPZ010000010.1, from coordinate 91,445 downwards.
CGACCGCCACACTGCTGAACGGGTGCGTGACGTTGTGGCAGGTAGCGCAAAAGTCCGAGCGCGTGTGCAGAGCGGAATACACAGTGTCGTGATAAGGCGAAACGGCGTCTTTACGCGGGCCGAACTTGGTCGGTTTACCGTGCGCCCGAGGGCTCAGAACATAGGCGCCGTTATCGAGACCCGTGCGGGCACTGATGTTGTGGCAGGTCTCGCAATCGACTCCGGGCATCGGATGATTCTTCGCGCTGTCTTCAATGGACGAGCGGTTGACTTGCGAATTGATTTGCCCGGTCGTGAGACCGATCGGGGTATGGCAGCCAGTGCAGAAGTTATCGACCTTCCCTTCGGTGGCCGAACTCGCACGCCTGAGCAAGGCCCGATAGATGGGTTCATCCCAGGCCTGGGACATCATCGATGAGCGCCACTGTTTGTAAATTTCCGTATGGCAAGCGCCACAGACCTGGGCATTGTCGAAGTCTTTTATATTCAAAACCAGGTTGCCGGGGGTATTGGCCCGATGTGGAAAGAACGGCATCGCGCCAGTCACGTGCATTATCCTGGAGCGTGCCGGCTCCAGCCATTTCTCATTACTTTGATTGTCATTAACCTGAGGTTCGTCTGCCGCCATCAGCGTTACCGTCAGCAGGCCAGCTAGAAAACACAACCCGCGCAGCGCTACCTGCGCGCACGTATATCTGGAGTGGCTCATAAGCATTTCCCCTGGACGGTTGCAGAGGAGGACAGCAGCACTTCAATTGAGCAGGCGGGGTAGTTCGCGATGTAAACCGATGGTTACATGCAATCTCTCAATGGGGTACTGACAGCTCCACAGGTTCCCGACTCTGCAACTTTCAAGAACGGGACAAGCTCTCACTCAGCAATTACTTTGCCAGCGTTGTGTAAAACATGTGCGAGCCCCGAAAACATTGGCCAGAGGTTGAATTACCGTGCTGGAGGAGACGCGAATACTGCTGGGGAATGGCGGCCCATTTGTGGGGCAGTTCACTCCGAATTCGGGGGGGCCACTCACTTGACTCACTACGACTTACTCCCTGTCTTTCGTCGAGCGGATGAGATTGCCCCGTAACTTCACAATGGCCTTCTGCATTTGCACGAAGTCGTCGGGGTCAAGACCGGTTTGCGGGAAGCCGTCCTCGGTGAGGCCCTCGCGCAGTTTTTGCCCCTCTTTGGTGAGACTGATCCGTTCCTGACGCAATACATCACTCTGGTTGCGCTATGGGAGGAAGACAACCAGACCGTTGGCAACCTCGGTTCTCTGGAGCGGCTTGCGTCACCAGACAATTTCCCGAATCACAAGCTGCCCCGTACGTGGATCGAACTGGCGCACAAAGTGAACGTGCCTGGAACCGAAGCGCTGATCGCTGAACCCGGCCCCCCTGATCACCTCGAAGCGGTTTATCCGGTGGATCGGTATGAAGTGCCGGTTGTGCATTGGTACGAAATGCCGGCTGTGCATTGGTGCGAAATGCCGGTTTCCCATATGAAACGGGCCACTGTGGAAATGGTGGAATTGCCCGCATTGCTGTGCCTGCCCACTGGCCAGAACGGCCGGGTGAGGATTTTGACCGAGGCTGCCACCGCTGATTGCCTCCAGGGAAAAGCTGCTTGCCAGAAGCCCCGCGACCAAGAGCAGGAGTTGCTTGAAGATACGCATAGCGCCACCTCCGACGGTCCCCCCACACTAAATTATAGTCGGCCATGGACCCCGGCCGGGCCTTGGCGCTGAAGCAGGCATCTAGCCAAACGGCCCTGAGGTCACTCGCTTTCAAGTGGATCAGAATCGTCTATGACGAAAAAGCTTACTTGCAGGCTTTGACGCGGCGCAGATCAACTGAAGATCTTTTGATCTTTACTGAAATAAAAAAAAGCGCCGACGTTGCTGTCGGCGCTCAGTAGTGGGTCTGATGTTTCAAAGGGTCAAACGGTTTTACCCGTCTTTACCTGGATTTTCGTCAGCTCAGCGCAGCGCAGGAATTCCCGCGAACAGCCAAGTCTCCTGGGTCGGCGTTGCCTCGTGGCGATTGCGCGCCCACTGAGTCAGCGCCACCATCATCGCAAAGCCGAGCACGATCAACACCGGATAGGCCATCAGCAACTCGGTGAGCGAATATTTCCAGGCCAGTGGTCGACCGACACCGAGCATGGCGGCATACAGCCAGGACACACCCGACAGTGCGCCAGAGAACAGGGCAAACATTCGTACACTGACCTTGAGATCAAGCAGCGACCCGGCCTTCAGCATTGCCGGCAATACAAAGCGGTGCAACAACATACCGTTGAACGTCAGCAACAATACAATGATGACTTTGGCTTGAAGTTTTGGATTGGCAAAATAGTTCATGCCTTTATCCAGATAATCAATGCCTATTACCGCGGCTCCAGTGATCCACAAGAATATCAACGCATTGGAAACAGACTTCTGAAGACTGGCCATATGTTCATTATCGTGCCCCGACGACACACGACCTTTCCATAAATCCTTGACCATTGCGGCATCGCTGGCAAACACCAGGCCAATCGCCACGCAGCAAGCCAACAGGTGAACGTAAACAACACCTAAACGCAAAAACTCCATGGATTCTTTCTGGCCGATCAGGCCGATCATTGTATTAATATCCAAGATGACATCTCCACTTATAACAGCAGTGCAAACTGACCATGCCCCAGGCGTGCGAATTATTTATTCGCAACTGCAAGATCAAGTTCGCAATGATTGAAGCAACTTAATAATTAGGTATTACAAGAGGGAGCGACTCGCCCAGCGAGTCAGTGATGACGGCATACTATCACTCCAGGTCTCAGGTAAAAAAAATCCCCATGTGCATTCCATTCAATGCAGATGAGGTATACGTCCTTTTTATTAGTGAGTGCAGCGCGACCGCTCAAAGGGGCCCGCCTGCTGGAACATCAGAGCGAAGCCTATCAAAATCGTTCACTTTTTGAGCAGAATGCTCGACAAACGGTACCAAATCCAGCACCAGGGAGTACCTGTCTCCCTGGCTGAAACCGGCGTAGCCAAGAGGCTGAATCGTTTCTGGCTTTATTCCGAAAAAAACCGCCATCGCGCTGTATGCCCCTCGCCTGGCCCTCGCATCTTCAAGCCAGTAACTGAGTGATCCACCGGGCCTGCCGCGCGATGTCCTGCACCGTCGACTCGGGCACGGCCTGTTGCACCCGGGCAAAGTGGGTCAGGGTCTTCTGTTTCTGGCGCAACTTGCGCTGCCACTTGAGCAGGAACGCCGGACTGCGGGCCTGCATCTGCAATGGGCCGAAGTATAGCTCCTGGGCGGTGTACATCACCGGCCCGTCATGCTCGGCGACGATGATTTCGTAGTCGAAACGGTTTTCCCGCAGCACTTCCTCGCAGAGGATGCGGTAGCCATTGTCCATCAGCCATTGGCGCAGTGGCTGTTCGCCGCCGTTGGGTTGCAGGATCAGGCGCTCCTGACCGCTCAGGTACGCTTTGCCGCTGTCGAGGATGTCGCGGATCGTTTCGCCGCCCATGCCGCAGAGGCTGACCGCCGTGATCCCGTCTCCCGGCTCGATTGCCGCCAGGCCGTTGGCCAGGCGCACGGTGATCTGCGAGTCCAGGCCGTTCTCGCGCACGGTGCGGTTGGCCGCGTGGAACGGCGTCAACGCCACCTCGCCAGCCACCGCCGCCGCGATGGCGCCACGGCGCATCAGCGCCACCGGCAGGTAGCCGTGATCCGAGCCGATATCGGCCAGGCGCGCGCCGGCTGGCACATGCGCCGCCACGCGCTCCAGGCGCATGGACAATGTCTGTTCGTTCACCTGCGGCCCCTTTTCACCACGAACGTCCGGCGCCTTTGGCCGGATCGGGGCGCGATTGTGTCGAGCAACGCCGTGCTTTTCAAATTTATGTGGCCAGGTTTATGTGACCAAGGCCACTGCCCCTTCACGCAATCACTTGCGCATACACCGATCTGTCGACGTTGCCGCCGGACAGAATCACACCCACCCTTCTTCCCGACATGGCTTCACGCTCCGAAATGAGCGCTGCCAGCGCCGCCGCACCGGCCCCTTCAGCCAGGTTATGGGTATCGGTGTAATACACGCGCATGGCCTCGGCAATCTGCGCGTCACTCACCGCTACGATCCGCTGCGCACCTTGCGCGTAGACGGCAAAGGCCTCAGGCACTGGCTTGCGTACAGCCAGACCGTCGGCAAAGGTGGTTGCCGAGGCGGTTTCGCACAGGATCCCAGTGTCGAACGACAACTGTGCGGCCGCCGCCTCGGTGGAAACCACGCCCACCACCCGGGTGTTCAGGCCCAACGCATCGCGGGCGGCGATGACCCCGCAAATCCCCGAGCCACAGCCAATCGGTACATATACGGTATCCAGGTCCGGCGCTGCGTTGAACAGCTCCAGCGCATAAGTGGCGACGCCTTTGACCAGCTCGGTGTGAAACGGCGGAACCAGGAACAGGTCATGCACGCGCGCAAGGCGTGCCGCTTCTTCACGGGCATCATCGAAATCGCGGCCATACTCGACCACTTCAGCGCCAAAGCCGCGCATGGCGTTGTTCTTTTCTACCGAGTTACCTTGCGGCACTACGATCAACGCCCGCAAACCCAGTGCGCCAGCCGCCAGCGCCAGGCTCTGGCCATGGTTGCCGCGGGTAGCGCTGACAATGCCCTTCGCACCCGGGTGTTCGCGTTTGAGCCAGTGCATGAAGGTAATACCGCCGCGCACTTTGAAAGCACCGGTAGGCGTGTGATTTTCGTGCTTGACCCACACCGTGCAACCCAACCGCCGAGCCAGCAAGGGCCAAGGGTATTGGGCGGTGGCCGGCATGACCTGGTAAACGTTGCGTGCAGCCTGTTCGATATCGTCGCGAGTGAGTCTGTGCATGAGTTATCCCCCTGAGATTTTGCCCAGTCTGGACACGGGCGCAGTACGCTGGCTTTCAAAAAACTGACCTGACTTTTGTCCCCCCTCTTCACTACTATGGCATTCATGAGCCATCGAAATCGCCTGCCGCCAACGCTCCTGTCCGATCCGGTCCGCCGCATCGAGGCCGGCCCCTGGGCGATCGAATTGCTACCCGGCCGTGCCTACGCGACCCGCTATGTGGCGACCCAGGCGGGAATCGGCTTTGCCTTCGACAGCCAGCGAGGCCTGCACGCTATCGGCAGTGACCGAATACGTCCTTTCGATGCCGTGCCCGACGGCCTCGCGTTCGTTCCCACCGGATGTGACGTGCTGTCCGAATCAGCCACGGGCGGTGAATACCTGCGGGTGATGCGCACCGACGGTATTGGGTTGGTGGGCGATCGTGCCTTCAACAATCGCATCGACCGGCAGGCCACTGCCCTCGCATGGCGAATGCGCACCGCGCTGTTGCACGCGTCCGTGGAGGACGATTGGGAAGCCTGGGCACTGGCATTGTCTGCGCGGGCGACGAATGGCGAAGCGCTGCCGTCACCGGCCCATGGCTCGATAACCGGTTACCGGATGCGCTTGCTCGATGAGTTCATTGATGCTGGCCTCGATGGCCCGTTGAGCGTACCGGCGATGGCGGGCCTGCTTGGATTGTCCGAAGGCTATTTCATGCGGGCCTTCAAAAACGCCACAGGCAAAAGCCCGCACGCTTACCTGATCGACCGACGCCTCGCCAGGGCCCGAGCCTTGATGCGCGATTCGACTGCCACGCTGACGGAGATCGCCTACGCCTGCGGTTTCAACTCCCAGGCACACATGGCGACCACCTTCAAGCAACGCCTTGGCGTGAGCCCGGCGCAGTTGCGTCAAGGTTCAAGTTTCAGTTAGCGCCGGGTTTGGATGTTTGCGATGGGCCGGTGGTCGTTGCATTTCGGTTGTCGCCGGCGTTTGGCTAAGCTTAATGAATCAGGGCGAGCTGAAACTTGTGTGATGGCGGCCATCAACGGATCTGGATGGGGATCAAGACGGTACTCCCAAAGGAGACGACTATGTACGCGGTGATAAGAACCTACCTGGGTACGGGAGCGAAGCAGCTTTTCGAGCTTCTGGAAGAGCGCAAAGACGACATCGAAGCGACCTTGCGGACAGTGCCTGGCCTCGTCAGCTACACATTGCTCAATACGGGTGACGGTGGTACGGCGATCACTGTTTGCAGAGACAAGGCTGGCAGTGATGCGAGCTTGAAAGTGGCGCGTGACTGGATTCAGAAAAACACCTCGAGTATCCGCGCCAACCCGCCGATCGTAACCGAAGGACCGGTCATAGTGCAGATCAACTAGGGGGCGTGCTGGCGAGTGCTATACTTTTTTTCAGTTTGCAAGAAGTGTGCAACGTTCCCCACGGCACAGCTACTGACTGCAAATCTCGGTTATTAACGGCTGCCGGACAGAGGAGGTCTACGGCAAACTTGGGTTTGGAGGTGTGGCATGAATCGGCACTATTACATCAGTGACAATCTCAACGATCTCGAAACAGTTGAAAATGAGTTGGAAGCCAGCGGCATCAATTCTGAACAGATCCATGTACTCAGTGAAAAAGTTGCTGATGTCGAAGAACATCACCTCCACGAGGTCAACTCGTTGATGGAACAAGATGCTGTTCACTCCGGTGAGATTGGTGCTGTAGTCGGTCTGCCCCTCGCGGCACTGGTCCTGGGTGGCGCCTATTGGATGGGCTGGACCGAAACCGCCGCAGGCTGGACGCCTTTTGTCTTCCTGGCCATTGTTATTTTGGGCTTCTGCATCTGGGAAGGCGGTTTTTTTGGGTTCCAGGTGCCGAACACTCACTTTCGCAATTTCCAGCAGGTGGTAAAAGAGGGCAAACATATTTTCTTCGTGGATGTAGAACCGGATCAGGAAACGATCCTGGACCAGGTAATCGATCATCATCCAAATCTGAAGATCGCCGGCACGGGAGCGGCAGCCCCCCACTGGACAGTGGCCTGGCAGCACAAATGGCATCAGTTCAAGCGAGTGATATCGGGTTAGCGTCTGGAAACTGATGGCCATCCGAAAACGGCTTATTGGCCGAAGAAAATGACCCGGCTGAGGAAAACATAGTCTGCCTCGGTGGCCATCAGTCCGACGAGCACCAGCAAACACAAAGGCGGCACCAATATGGCGTAGACCATGGCCAGCCGCTCCCAGGCCATATGCATGAAGATGGAGACAATTAAACCTGCCTTCAACAACATGAAAGTGACTATCAGGGTCCACCGAAGGTAGCCATGGAAGTGGAAATAGTCGACCAGGTACGACATCGTGCTGAGGACGAATAACAGCCCCCAGATTTTAAGGTACAAACTGATTGGATGTTGCTGACTCTGAGCATGTGCCATCACCCGTGCTCCTCTACCATAAATAGAAGAATGCAAAAATAAACACCCACACCAAATCCACGAAGTGCCAGTAAAGCCCGGCTATCTCAACGTTCTGATAGTTTCCGGAGCGCTCATAATCTCCCCGCAATACTTTCAGCGCCACAATGCTGAGGTAGATGGCGCCGATTGACACATGCAGTCCGTGAAAACCGGTAATCATGAAAAAGCTGGCACCAAATTGCGCCGCCCCCATGGGGTTCCCCCAGGGACGCACCCCTTCTGCGATGAGCTTGCTCCATTCAAAGGCCTGCATGCTGACGAAGGTCACCCCCAAGGCAGCGGTCGCCAGCATCAGGGCAGTGGTTTTCGCGCGATCACGGCGATAGGCGAAATTCACGGCCATGGCCATGGTGCCGCTGCTACTGATCAGCACAAAGGTCATGATGGCGATCAGAATAAGCGGGATCTCTCTTCCGCCGATCGTCAATGCGAACACTTCACTGGGGTTCGGCCAGGCGGTGGTGATGGCCATGCGTACCGACATGTAGCCGGTCAGAAAACAGGTGAATATAAACGTGTCGCTGAGCAGGAATATCCACATCATCGCCTTGCCCCAGGGGACCTGCTTGAAGGCCTCTTTATCCGAGGACCAGTCGCTGGCGATGCCCTGCCATCCCGGTGCAGGTGGTGAGCCCGGTGGATTGGATGAACGGCTCTCGGTTTGGGCTTGGGATTGTGGGTGCAATGCCATGGCTTTTCACCTCAGGCCGCAGAATCTGGCGATGGCTTCATAGGTTTGTGGCGTGCTGGCCAGCAGCGCGAATAGCACGAACCAGAGACCCAACAAGTAATGCCAATAGATGGCACAGAGCTCTACGCTGGCGCCAAGTTGCGCCAATGGCACATGACGCAGGAATTTAGCGACGATCCAGCACCAGGCGATCAGCCCGCCCAGCAGGTGGAGCCCATGCAGCCCGGTCAACAGATAGAAGAAACTGTTGGCCGGATTGCTGGCCACAAAGTAGCCCCACGCGACAAACTGCTGCCAGACCCAGAATTGCCCCGCCAGAAAGGCAATTGCAAAGACGCCCCCCAATGCAAAACCGATCACGGTTGCGCCCAGCCGAGCCTGTCGGGCGGCCATACGCGACCACTGCAGCGCGATGCAACCGAGTACCAGAAAAGCCGAGTTCAGCCAGAGCGGCCGCAAATTGGCCAACGGCGCCAAAGGCTCTGTCAGGGGTAGCCAGTCGGCCATTTGTGAGCGGGCAATAAAAGCGATCAGGAAGAGGAAGAATAACGAACTCACCACCACCAGAAACAGGCGCAGGCCTACTCTTGCGGTTTGGCTTCGATCGGCCCCCTCCGCGGCCTGAATACCCCCAGGGTCGCGACTCCAACTGCCGCCGGGGTCAGCGCTGCCGGTATTTTTCAATAGCAGTCTGTTCATGTTTTAACGTCCGCTATTTTGGTTCCAGCGCCGGACTGTCGAAGCTGCTCCAGCTCCTCGGCGGAAACCGTTTGCGGTACAAAATCCTGTTCTATCCCCGGCACACTGTAGTCATAGGCCCAGCGATGCACGACCGGCAACTTCTCTCCCCAGTTACCGTGTTTCGGCGGAGTGTCCGGCGTTTGCCATTCCAGGCTGGCCGCGCCCCAGGGATTGCTGCCTGCCGGCTTGCCCTTGAATGCACTCCAGGCCAGGTTGAACAGGAACAGCAGCTGGGAAACGCCGACGGTCAATGCGACCACCGTAATGAAGGCATTCAACTCCTGCGCCGATTGTGGGATGAACACGTAGTTTTCATAGGCGTAGTAGCGGCGTGGCATGCCCTGGAAACCCAGGTAGTGCATGGGGAAGAAGATGGCGTAGGTGCCCAGAAAGGTAATCCAGAAATGCAGCTTGCCCAGGGTGTCGTTCAACATGCGCCCGGTCACTTTCGGAAACCAGTGATAAATGCCGCCGAACACCACCAGTACCGGTGCGACCCCCATGACCATATGAAAGTGGGCCACGACGAAATAAGTGTCCGAGAGCGGTATATCCACGATCACATTGCCCAGAAACAACCCGGTCAGACCGCCGACCAGGAAGGTGACGATAAAAGCCAGGGCAAACAGCATCGGCACGGTGAGATGGATGTCGCCGCGCCACAGGGTCAGTATCCAGTTATAGACTTTCAGCGCGGTAGGCACCGCGATGATCAAGGTGGTGACAGCGAAAAAAAAGCCAAAGTACGGGTTCATTCCGCTGACATACATATGGTGCGCCCAGACCACAAAACTGAGTACGCCAATCGCGATAATGGCCCACACCATCATTCGGTAACCGAAGATATTTTTACGCGCATGGGTGCTGATCAAGTCGGAGACCAGGCCAAATGCAGGGAGAGCAACGATGTACACCTCCGGGTGGCCGAAGAACCAGAACAGGTGCTGGAACAATATCGGGCTGCCACCCTGGTGACCGAGCTGCTGCCCCAGCGAGACCATCGCCGGCATAAAGAAGCTGGTACCCAACAGCTTGTCGAACAGCATCATGATCGCGCTGACAAACAACGCCGGGAACGCCAGCAAGGCCATGATCGAGGCCATGAAGATGCCCCATACCGAGAGCGGCATGCGAAACAATGTCATGCCGTGCGTGCGCGCCTGCAACACCGTGGTGACGTAGTTCAACCCGCCCATGGTGGTTGCGACAATAAAAATCGCCAGTGAGACCAGCATCAGTACGATGCCCCACTCCACTCCCGGTGTGCCCTGAGTAATGGACTGTGGCGGATAAAGCGTCCAGCCCGACCCCGTGGGACCGCCAGGCACAAAGAAACCGGCGAGCAACACCAGTACCGCCAGCAGGTAGGTCCAGTAACTCAGCATGTTGACATAAGGGAAGACCATGTCGCGGGAACCCACCATCAACGGGATCAGATAGTTGCCGAAGCCCCCCAGAAACAAGGCCGTCAGCAAGTAAATGACCATGATCATGCCGTGCATGGTCATCGCCTGATAGTAAGTACTGGCGTCCATGAACGCCAAACTGCCGGGGAAACCTATCTGCAGGCGCATCAAGCCGGACAACACCAAAGCGATCAGCCCCACGAACAGAGCCGTCAAGGAATATTGAATGGCTATGACCTTGTGGTCCTGACTCCAGATGTATTTGGTCAGGAAACTTTTGGGCTCGTGCAATGCTTCTGTCTCGGCTTGCTCCGCATAGGCCATCACGTCATCCTCCTGCCGAAGTTTCAGTGTATTTCTGGCTGCTTTACGGCTACTTCCCTGGCTCCGCCTTGCCCGCATCCGCGTCAGTATTCGCTTTGGATTTGATAAAAGCGATCAGCGCATCCAGCTCCTTGTCACTCGGCGCCAGGGTCGGCATGACGGCTGCGTAGCCCTTGACGATTTTGGCATTGGGGTGAAGAACCGAATCTTTGAGATAGGCCTCATCAACCTTCACGCTCGTACCGTCGGCAAAGGTTTCGGTCTTGCCATACAGGCCCTGCCAGCTGGGGCCGACGCCCTTGTTGCCATCGACACTGTGGCAGGCCAGACAACCAAGCGATCCGGCCAGCCGCTGTCCTTGCGCCGCCAGGTCCTCACCTGGGCTCGACGCTTCGCCAGTCGAAGCTGCATCGTCTTGCCCGGCAGCACCCAGTGATTTGATCAGGGCGATGACAGCACCCAGTTCATCATCTTTCAGAGTATAGGCCACCATCACCGGCGGGTAGCCCTGTACCAGCCGGGCCTTCGGATCGAGAATCGACTCTTTCAGGTAGGCCTCGTCGACCTGCACACGGGTGCCATCGGCAAGCTGTTCGGTTCGGCCGTACAAATCCTTCCATCCCGGACCGAGACTGGCACTGCCATCCTGGCTATGGCAGGCCTTGCAGCCGTGCTGTTCGACCAACTGGCGGCCTTTTTCCAGCACGCTGTCTCGACCGGGTTTGGCCGCTGTCGTCAATGTCTGCGCAAAAGTCGGTTGGCCCTTTAGCCATTGATCGAAGACGCCCTGCTCTTCCACGATCATATGGCCGCGCATGTTGTAATGCCCTACGCCGCAAAATTCAGCGCAAAGGACTTCGTATTTTCCGGTTTTAGTTGGCGTAAACCAAAAGTACGACACCATCCCTGGCACCATATCCATCTTGCTGCGAATTTGCGGTACATAGAAATCGTGCAGGACATCTTTAGCGCGCAGCAAGACTTTCACCGGCCGATCGAGCGGAAGGCGAACTTCATTATTCATTACCAGCACATCGTCCTGCCCTGCAGGATCCTTGGGATCAAGGCCGAGGGGATTGGTGGAATCAACAAACCTGATATCCGACTTGCCCAACTTCCCGTCCTGACCGGGAAAACGAAAGGCCCACTGCCACTGCTGGGCGACCACTTCAAGTTCGTAAGCATTTTTCGGCACCCGGATGAAATCGTTATAAACAACCAGACCAGGCGCCAACATCCCGGCGATCCCTAGCGACGTAACGATAATCAGCCATAGTTCCAGCTTTTTATTTTCTGGCTGATAGGCCGCCCGAGCCCCCTTCTTGTGCCGAAAGCGCATCACCGCTATCGCCATGAATACGGTGATGGCAATGAAAAATATTCCGCTAATGACCAAGGTGATGAACAGGGTGGTATCTATGGAGCCCCAGTTGGAAGCTGCCGGTGTCGCCTGCCAGGGCGCTAGTATGTTGAATAGCACTGATGCAATAACGATTAGTATCAAAACAATTGCTATTGCCATGTCCTCTTCATCCTATTCCTGTTGTTCATTGGTTATGCAACAGCATCGCCACTTACGTCCAGGCAGGGCAGACAAATACCACCCATCCGGGCGGTAATGTCAGTGAGAAGTATAGAGCCATCGGCTTGTACCGTGAGGCTGGCAAGGGAGTTCAGGTTGCCGGCTATACTTAATTCCTGATGACGGACGGCAGAGTGCGACCGGAGGCGGCCCCAAAGGATGAACCCTGCCCTTGTGCAGTCATCAAACATGAGTGATGGCATTGAGCAGGGACGATAGCTACAGCGTCCAGCAATCCAAATGGGAGGTTTCGTCATGAGTGCCTTGACGATCGAAGGCTGGTGCAAAACCAGCGGCGCCCCAAAGTCCACCCCGATGGGGGAAGTCCACTTCTACGTCGACGGGCCTTTGCATCTGCGTCTGGAAGAGGCCGAAGAGCGCCTGCAGAAGACCCACGAGCCTGAAGCCATGGTCGATGTCGATATGGACTCGATGGACTTGATCATACCCGAGGGATACGCCCCCTTGTCCGACTGTCAAATGCGAGTCTATCTGCACGACGAACGCGGTCAGTTTCATCTGGTCGGGCACCGTGCGAGCGACGGCAGCTTGATCTATACCAACGCGGTGTTGATCGATCAGCTTATTGAGTAACGGTCAGATGCCTTGGGAGGTGCCGAACTGGCGTTTGAATGCGCGAGTGCGGAGCCGCCACGTGCATGCGCCAGAGCGTCAGGTATTGCATCGACTGGAGAGTCGCGACTCAGGCTGCAACCATTAATTCCATCGGTTATTTGTATGAGGAGCATTCGTTCTATCGGGCTCGGTACAGGTGGCTAATCTTCTGAGGTTGAGGGGGGAACCTTCAGAAAGGCGAAAGCATATGGACGCAAATCTGATCGAAACCGATTACCTGATCATCGGTGCTGGCGCGACGGCCATGGCTTTCGTCGATACGCTACTCAAGGAAACGAATGCGCACATCATAATGGTGGATCGACACGACCGACCTGGCGGGCACTGGAATGACGCCTACCCATTCGTCCGATTGCACCAGCCCTCGGCCTTCTATGGCGTCAACTCACGGGAACTGGGCAGCGGAACGAAAGACCAGGCGCAACTCAACGAAGGCCTGTATGAGCTAGCCTCCGGCGCCGAGGTGGTGAGCTACTTCGACCAGGTGATGAATCAGCAGTTTCTGCCGTCAGGTCAAGTCCGTTACTTTCCCATGTGCAACTACACCGGCGACCGCATTGACGAGCACCGGTTTACCTCGCTGCTCAGCGGCGTAAACCATCAGGTCCGGGTGCACAAAAAGGTGGTAGACGCCACCCATGCCCAGACGGCAGTTCCCTCGACCCACCCGCCCAGGTACAGGGTGGAGCCCGGCGTGCAATGCGTGCCACTGAACGACCTGCCGAAGATCCGCCACCCCCACTGCGGCTACGTCGTGGTGGGATCGGGCAAGACCGGGATCGACGCTTGCCTGTGGTGTCTGCAAAACGGTGTTGCGCCCGCAAAAATCTGCTGGATCATGCCGAACGATCCTTGGTTGATCGACCGGGCCAACCTGCAACCCGGCCCCGACAGCTTCGAACGAACAATCGGCGGCCTCATGGCACAATTCGAGGCCATCGCAGCCGCAGACTCGATCCCGGACCTGTTCGCAAGACTTGAGGCCGCCGGCCAACTCTTGCGCCTGGACAAGTCCGTCGAACCCACTGCTTACCGCTGCGCCACCGTCACACAGGCGGAATTACGCGAGCTTCGACGCATCGGCAACATTGTGCGCCTGGGCAGGGTGCGAGCTATCGAGCCAACGCGCATCGTGCTCGACCAGGGCAGCATCGCCACGAGCCCAGGCACTCTGCACATTGATTGCAGCGCCAGTGCCATCCCGTCACTGCCTGAAATGAGGGTGTTCGACGGCGGCAAGATCAACCTGTTGATGGTCAGCAGTTGCCAACCCGTGTTCAGCGCGGCCTTGATCGCTTACGTGGAAAGCCACCTGACCGATCAAGCGCAAATGAACGCGCTTTGCACGATGGTCCCCCCGCCTCACGTACCCACGGACTGGATCAGAATGTGGGCGGTCTACCTGGGTAACCAACTACGCTGGGCAGAGCATGAAGGCCTGTCGCGCTGGATCAGGCAGTCGCGCTTGTTTTTTCTGACTGCGGTGCTCAGGGGCCTGCAGCAAACCGACACCGAGAAAATGGCACAACTGTATCGGCTCTCTGTCAGCCGGCAGAAGGCTCAGGCGAATCTGCCGCGGCTGCTGGAGTCCATCGCTTGAATGGCAGGAAGCGCACATGAACGAGCCACGCCTCGAAATGCTTGATATCAATGGCATCCGCATGCAGGTAGCAACGCAAGGTTGCGGCCCGTTGGTTTTGTTATGCCACGGCTTCCCGGAGCTGTGGTACTCGTGGCGCAACCAGCTTGCGGCGTTGGCGGCCGCTGGGTATAGAGCGGTCGCGCCTGACATGCGTGGCTATGGCGGCACCGATGCGCCGGCCGAACCCGACGCCTACACCACGCTCCACCTGGTAGGCGACATGGTGGAATTGGTCAACGCACTCGGCGAACAACAAGCCGTGATCGTCGGTCATGACTGGGGCGCGCTGGTGGCATGGAGCGCAGCAATGATGCGACCCGATCTGTTCCGAGCAGTGGTCGGCATGAGCGTTCCCTTCTCGCCACCGGGTCGCGTGGAGCCCCTGGGCGCGCTTGCCTCGCGGGGTATCAGCGACTTTTATATCCAGTACTTCCAGACGCCGGGTGTGGCCGAGGCCGAACTGGAAAGCGATGTCGAATCGTCGATCCGGCGCATCTACTTCAGTGGCTCGGGTGACGGGCCCGATGGGCCGGTATTCGGCCGGCTGCAGCCGGGCCAGGGCTTCCTGGGCGGGATGATCGAGCCCGAAACCCTGCCAGCCTGGCTAAGCCTTGCGGATATTGGCTACTACACCGGCGAATTCACCCGCAGCGGATTTCGCGGCGGCTTGAACTGGTACCGCAACATAACGCGCTCGTGGGCACTGCTGGCCCCCTGGCGCGGTTGCATTATCCGGCAGCCGTCGATGTTCATTGCCGGGAGCCGCGACGCCGTGCTGAAATTTCCGGGCTCTGCGCGGCAGATCGAAGCCTTCGCGCAGACACTGCCGGACCTGCGCGGGTGCCATATCCTCGAAGGTGCCGGCCACTGGATACAGC
Organism: Pseudomonas sp. IT-196MI5; assembly: GCF_949767415.1. Lineage (NCBI taxonomy): Bacteria > Pseudomonadati > Pseudomonadota > Gammaproteobacteria > Pseudomonadales > Pseudomonadaceae > Pseudomonas > Pseudomonas sp. IT-196MI5. The sequence goes on along the minus strand of NZ_CATKPZ010000010.1, from coordinate 76,181 downwards.
GAGAGCGGGCGACAGAGGTCAATGAACTGCTACAGGGCTTCCTGAAACAACTCTGATGACGGACCACCAGCATTTAATACATATTCTCATTTGTATTTTCTGAATACTGCCGATTCAAATCGTCAAGGGTTCAATCAATCCGGGGGGCTGCTCCAACAGGTCAAGCAACCGAGGCTCAATCGAAGTCGCCGTTATCTCGAGCAGGGCCAGCGTGACAGGCAGCTTGAAGCGTCGTCGCCCCGCGCTGCCTGGATTGACAAACAATCGCTCCCCGCGCCATTCCATTCGTGGCTTGTGGGAGTGGCCGGTGATCACCAGCTTTATGCCTGGGTCCAGATCGACCGGGACATCGGCAATGTCATGCACCAACAGCGTCTGCCAACCGTTGAGGTCCAATCGCAGAAAATCAGGGAGATGTCCTGCCCATGCCTGGTTTTGATCATTGTTCCCGCGCACGACGTGCAGCGCAGCGATAGCCGCCAGTCGCTCAAGAATGTCCAAGCTACCGATGTCGCCGGCATGAATGATCTGCTCGCACCCCGCCAGGGCGGCAAGCGCTTCGGGACGGAGCAAGCCGTGGGTATCGGAAATCACGCCAACCTTCATGCAAACTCCAGAACGATAGGGGCAATGGCCTGAATAATATTTGGACACCAGGGAATCGAACGGTACCCAAAGCGGTCCAACACGTGCGCAAGCTGCCCGAATGATCGCCTGCCGACCGCCATTGCCTCTGGGAGAACCAATTGTCACCTGCCTTTATGCGTCAACTTGTCCGCTTGGCGATAGCGCTTTTCTGCGTGGCTACTTCGTCCTCTGCTTTCGCCTGCCCGCAAGGACAGTACCAGGTCTGCGCGGTCGCTTGTTTTTGTGCTCCAGGCGCCAAAGGGGACGTTGGGGAGCTCTTCGATAACATGAACCAGATGGCGGCCGTCGGTTTACAGAACTGGATCGTGCAATCGCGCAATACCTTGGCAACGGGTGATATCCGGCCAGTCCCGCTGAATATCCGGGCCCAGCTCGAACCCTACTATGACATTGGAGTGCTCGATTCGGCTCGCTACAAGGTCGGCGACGATGTGGAACTGAACGCCGCTAACGCCATGCTGCAGAATCCCGATGTAAATGCGGTCACCCTTGTCGACATCATCGTCTTTCGCAGTCCCGATGATGCACTGAACAATGTCGCGCTGTGGGCGCACGAGCTGAAGCACGTGCAGCAGTACCAGCAATGGGGCGTCAGCGAGTTCGCCACTCGCTATACCCGTGATTACTCAGCCGTTGAAACGCCTGCGTACGCGATCCAGAGCCAGGTAGCCAGAGCGCTGAGGGCCAGCGTGGCCCAGCCAGGGTCTCCTCGAGTTCCTTCAGTGGACGCAGCGATAACCAATGAGTAGCTATGCTTGGTTTGTTGGCAGACTCTGCTGGCAACATCGTGAAAGGAGGCGTTTGAGATGCAACTCATCACGTTGAAAATCGATAAACCGGATGTGACGAACTTCATTCTGGGTCAGACGCACTTCATCAAGTCCGTCGAAGACATCCACGAAGCACTGGTTAATGCCGTGCCGGGTATCCAGTTTGGCGTGGCCTTTTGTGAAGCCTCTGGCAAGTGCCTGGTGCGATGGTCTGGCACCAGTACCTCAATGATTGAACTTGCACAGAAGAATGCGAAAGCCATCGCCGCAGGCCATAGCTTCATCATTTTCCTGGGCGACGGCTTCTATCCGCTGAACGTGTTGAACACCATCAAAATGGTTCCAGAGGTATGCCGTATTTTTTGTGCAACCGCCAATCCAGTCGAAGTGATTCTCGCTGAGACGCAACAAGGGCGAGCAATCCTTGGTGTAGTGGATGGCTTCTGTGCCCATGACATTGAAGGCGATGAAGACATCCAGTGGCGCAAGAACCTGTTGCGGCAGATTGGCTACAAGCTGTGAATTGCAGAGCGGGCATTTCGTGAGAAAGGGACTGGTCTGATTTCGTCTGGCTGCACATCTGCGGCGTGTCGTTTGTAACGGGCTCCTAGAACTTTTCCTTATTTATCGGTCTATGTGGGTAGGCACATCCGCTCGGTAAGCGCGAGTTCACAGGCTTCCCGCAGCCAGATGGCCATACCCCCAAATGTCAACCATAGGTTTTCTTCGCTCATGAAATTTCATGACCCACGGATGGTGCTCTTCGGCCTGTTCGCGTTCGCGGCAATGGGCTCGGCATCAGCAACACAGATGAAAGCCTCAACCTCTGTTTTGGCAACTGAAGTCGCAGCCGTCCAGGTTCCGGTCCAGGTTGCCGGCAACCCTTGGCCAACCCTGGCCAGTATGGCCGGCAAGCAATCTGGGCCGTTGCTTGCCCATGACGACCGATACTGGCACGACGGCCGTTGGCATGATCGTAGAGACGATTGGCGCCGGGACGACTGGCGTAGAGAACAGTGGCGTAGAGAACAAGCCCGTCGAGAAGCCCTGCGCCATCGTGATTGGGAATACCACCAGGATCGGGCCATGCGGCACCGCTACGAGGACGATCACCGCTACTATCGTCGCTAAGCATGCACGATGACATCACCACCTTGCGAGCCTTGCTGGCCAAGGCCCGTAGCCGCAGCGCCATCGAGATGCTCAATGCCGAACGCTTGAGCCTCACCGAGATTGCCGAGCGATTGACTTTGAGTGACCTGTCGAGCTTTTCCCAGGCACTCAAGCGCTGGCATGGGGTAGCTCCGAGTCATTTCTCGCTGCGAAAAAGTAGCGGTGGCATGTGCTGGATGACGAACTGGAGTGATCAATGAGCTCAGTTCACACCTTCCCAAGGCGCTCGCCTGAGCAGCCTCCTGATTCAACGAATCAAGTCACGGATATTTACCTGTAGAGCAGATCCTTATACGATGAAGTCCGTTCTACTGCGCGCCATCAGATCTGAGTAAGCTATGGTTGTTATGCATAACAAAGCGATCTAACAAAATGTGCTCTATAGCCACGCAAATTTTTCGTAGAAAGCCAAGCAGAATCCGCATGCAGATTCAACTACTTCTACAATTAAATACAATACCATTGAGCACCTGAACAATGAACAACCCTGATTCTGCGCCCGAAAGCTCTAAAGCTTTCAGCATCGTCATAGTGAATTACAAAACACCGGAAATCACCAAGATATGCCTGGACTTATTGCACCAGCATGTGGGCAGCAAAGGCGTCCCAATCTGGGTAGTTGACAACTATTCCGCCGATGAAAGCACTGAGTATTTACGCACGCTTGACTGGATCAATTTAATCGAGCGTTCTGTGACTGAACCAGAACCGGGCCACATCGCGCATGGCAAGGCACTTGATCTGGTGCTGGAGCGGATTGAAACTGATTATTTATTCTTGATGCACACTGATACGTTTGTTTTCGATAAAAATGTTTTTCCGATGATGCTGAATAAATGCTTGAAAAACCCGAACGTCGTGGCCGTCGGTTGTGTTGAGCAATTAAACCGCGGCACCACCAGAACTTTTTGGCGCTTTAGCTCGCGACTATTCAAACATCATTTCCGACGCCTGAAAATTTCGATGGGAATGCGCTCCAGAGAACCAAAACCGTACAAAGAAGTCTACTTGAAAAGTTTCTGCACATTGTGGAACTGCAAGCTTATCAAACAACACAACTTGCATTTTTCGATGGATGACCGTGTACCAGGCTATACGCTCCAAGACCGCATGACCGAACTTGGCTATGTCGTTGAAATGTTATCACCGCGTAAAATCTTCAGTTACCTGGATCACATTCAGGCCGGCACTGTCGCAGCGGCTGGTGGTTATGACAAGAGTCATAGACGCACCAAAATGTACAACAACATCCTTAAGCGTCTGAACAAGGACGACAAAAAAAGTTAAGCTACGAACAGACGCAACGAGCCGTGCGCTCAACGCTGTTTGACGTCACCTAATAAGTCTTAATATCAAGTTATTGGAGCGGTAATGGCCCCCATCACTCAAGCACTACCTATCACCCTGTCCCCGGAGCTTGATTTCGACCAGAACGCCGCCAGCGCCTTTGGTGAGTCATTGACCAATCGCTATACTCAGGCTACGCCATTTCCGCACATCGTCATCGACAATTTCTTGCACGAAGACCTGATTGCAAGTATCTGCTCGCACTTCCCGACCGAGCCAACCAACAACGAAATGCTCTACGAGCGAGGCTATAAAGGTCAACGAAAACGTCAAATCAGCCCCAACGAATGCGCGCCCCATTTGAAGGCTGTTTTCAACATCTTCAACTCGGCGCCCATGTTGCAATTTCTTGAAAAGCTCACAGGCATTGAAGGTTTGATACCCGACCCCTACTTTGTCGGTGGCGGCCTGCATGAAACCAAAAGCGGTGGTTTCCTGGGGGTGCACTCGGACTTCAGGCTCAACAAAAAGCTTAATGTCGAGCGCCGACTGAATATCATCATTTATCTGACTGAAGACTGGCGAGAGGAATACGGCGGCAACCTGGAACTTTGGGATGTCGACATGAAGACCTGCCTTAAAAAAATCCTGCCGATTTACAATCGCTGTGTCATTTTCAATACGGACAAAGACAGCAATCATGGGCACCCAGAGCCTCTAACGACTCCAGAGCACATCACCCGCAGGTCTATCGCACTTTATTACTACACCGCAGGAACCATGGTGATCGATCCTGCACAAAGAAACAAAACTCACTACAAACCAAGGCCAAAAGATCGTTTTAGCCTAAAGTACTACATGAATAAACTCATCAAGAAGAAAAACTGAACTGTATCGCCAGACGATCGAGTTCGTGCTTTTTTGAGCGTTAGCTTGCCAATCAGGATATGCCCCCATGCTCAGTTACAACGTCGATCAAATGGCCCATGGGGGCGCAGGGATAAACTTTGACTCGATCCATTGTTTGAAAGCGACAACCACGGCACTGGGAAATCTGGCCGATGGCCTGACCAGATAAACCCCACCTGCGGCATCCAGTTGCCAGTCAGGCAGGACATGCAACAGCCGCCCGGCAACGATATCACGACTCATCAACCAGTCACCGACCCCCAGTATTCCTGCACCCGCGCGGGCCGCCGCCAGTAATGATTCACTGTCATTGGCCGTCAGGTTTCCTTTCGGAGAAACCGTCTGCAGCTCATTGCCGCGATGGAGTCTCCACTGGGGAAAAGACGCAAGACCGCTGAAGCGAAGGCAATTGTGATTGACCAGATCCTGCGGCGTTTCCGGCATGCCGTGCTCTCTGATGTAAGCAGGCGAGGCACACAGTATCCGGCGATGGTCACTCAGCTTTCTGGCGATCAACCGGTTGTCTTCCAATTCTCCGATTCGGATTGCAGCGTCAAAACCTTCATCAATGATGTCGACCAGACGTTCGCTATAGTCTGCAAGGATCGAGACATGGGGATAGGCCTTGAGAAACTCCGGCAGCATCGGGCCAAGCCAAAGCCTTCCCATGGCTGCCGGCAATGCAAGTCGCAATGTACCCCGAATTTCGCTGGCACCCTCGGCCGCTTGCTGCTGCGCTTCATTCATCAACTCGATGGCTGAGCGCAGACGCTGCTCCAGCTTGGCACCGACTTCAGTAATTCGCACCTGCCGGGTCGAGCGCTCCACGAGCCGAACGCCAAGGCGCTTTTCCATGGCCGCGAGCCGCTTTGAGACGACGGTTGGGTGCCGCTGCAATAGCCGGCCGGCGCCGACAAATGAGCCTTGCGAGGCCACGGCCAGAAACGCAGCGATTTCGTCACTGTGCTGATTGTTCAGAACATCAGGATTCATGGTTTTAGAATGATCGCCCCCGATGAGCGCCCCGACTCCAGGTCGGCGTGCGCCAATGCTGCATCAGCCAGTGAATAGCTGGCCCGGACCGAAGGTTTGATGATACCCGCACCGATGGCGGCCAACACATCCTGCGCTCGCTCCTGGTATTGCGTGACACTCGCCGTATGGGCTGCCAACGAAGGACGTGTCAGGAACAGCGAGCCTTTGGCGTTGAGTGTCGACAGTTCCACGGCTGACGGCGCACCCGATGAAGCGCCGAACGATACCATCACACCACGTGGTCGCAAGCTATCCAGGGAGGCCTGGAAAGAAACACGCCCTATCGGGTCATAGACGACGTCGACCTTTTTCCCGTTGGTGATACGAGCGACATTCGATGCCAGGCTGTCAGCGTCGAACACCAGGACTTCATCACATCCCGACGCTTGAGCTTTTTCGACACTGGCCTGCTTTGAAACCACGCCGATCACAGTGGCCCCCAAGTGTTTTGCCCACGGCACCATAATTTCCCCCAGCCCTCCAGCCACACCGTAGAGCAGCATGGTTGTGCCATGCCCTACGGGGTAGGTGGCTTTCAGAAGATACTGTGCAGTGATGCCCTTGAACATGACAGCCGCTGCATCATCGAACGACAGTGCATCCGGAATCCTCACCAGCCGCTCTGCCGGATAAAGCCGCGCCGACGCATACGAGCCAATAGGGCCGGTCGCATAGGCGACGCGATCTCCAACTTGCACATTGCTGACACCGGCCCCCACAACGGCGACGCGCCCAGCGCCTTCCAGCCCAAGTCCGGATGGCAACGCAACGGGCACCGCGCCCCTACGTTGGGTGACGTCGAGGAAGTTGACACCAATAGCTGCTTGCTCGAGCCAGACCTCGCCTTGCCCTGGCGATTGTTCGCTCAGTGTTTCCAGGTTCAGTACTTCAGGATTGCCGGGCTGGTTAAACCGGATCGCAGATACCATGGTCATTTCCCCTTCAGTCAGAAGCTGCCTTCACATATGAGCTTCTAGTGTGAGAACTGACCCTGTAATGAACAAGACGGGTTTAATGCAGGTCATTAGTGCATAGATTGCAGCAATAACGCTTCCGATACCACACGTTATTGCGTAGATCGATGCCGGTTCTGGCAATTCTGAAGACGCCGAAGGCTATCGCCGCCAGTCCTCAAAACGCCCGTGGCATCCCGATCGCGTTCGTAGTGGCGTATGAGCGGAAACGGCGTATCAGCGTGGAAACAGTAACGTCACGGCGGCGCGAAAGCCCCAGCCTTGCGGGCCGTCTTCCGGGCTGTCGAGCCAGTAGCGCGGGCCGGCCTGCACCGTCAGCGGTTGGCCGCTGATTCTCAACAGTTGGGTGACCGTCAGGTTGATCGGTACCGACCATTCGCGCGATTGCCAATTGTAGGTCGACTCGGTGTTCACCCCGTAGGTCGTGTACGTATGAGTGGTGTACGAGAGGAAGGGTTGCAGGAAGGTCTGGTTGACCTTTTCCTTGTCGTCCGGCGGGCTGTCGTCCAGGCCCCAGATATGGTTGGCCAGAATGCCTCGGGTCCAGCCATTGGACTGTTTCAACGCCACCGCCGTCGGGCCCAGGCCCCATTGCTCGCTGCTGAGCAATTCGTCACTGCCGGTCGGTATCAACATCGCAGGACCGGCACCGAGAATCCAGCCACTGTCCGTGGGCCTGGTCGGCGAGAAGAAAAAACTCTGGGTGACATCGCCGGTGCCGGATTTGTCCGCCGCGCCATTGGGGGCCAGGCCGTGCTGGTCGATGACTGGCAGAATTGTGCGAGAGATCAGGTTCCAGTCTTCGTTCAAGGCAAACGGCAGTACAGGCTGGATATTGGTGACGCTGTGCATGCCCTCCCCGGTTGGCCCCATCTTCTGGTCCCAGTTGTACTGCACTGGCAGGCTGTACATCGCCGCGACCGGGTTGAGGGCTTTCTTCGCCAACTCTGCCGAATCGTCGGCCTGAGCTATCGGGATGAAGCCCAACACAGCGACGAGTGTCGACGCGCTACCCATCCATCGTTCTTTCACATCCATTCTCAATCACCTGTAGACGCCAAAGCCGGCGTTGCAAAGGGTTAGCGTAGGCAACTGTGATCGATGTGCAATCTTTCCTGGCCGTGCGTTTAATAGTTTTTAAGCGTTATTGATTCGGATTATCCCGCTGCTACAGGCAGCATTCGGCCCGCTTTGACCGGCGTGCAAGCACCTGCTGTGCGTAACCGACTGGCGAGTACCAGTGCCCGAATACGAGGCGCCCAGACCAATGCCTGGAGCCAGGTCGGAACCCGAATGACAACTTTCATCACTTGAGAACCAAATACATGGGCATGTCGAATAAATGGATTGCGGGTATAGCTTTGAGTTGTGTATTTCAGGTCGGCTGTGTCTCGAAAGTAGCGCAGCAAGAACAATACTCGGGCTTCCTGGGCAATTACCAGGGCCTGGAGGAGCAAACTACACCGAGTGAGCAGAAGGTATTGCGCTGGGTATCGCCGGGGTTCGATCCTCGCGCGTACTCCACGGTGGTGTTCAGGCAGATGGAGCTGTATCCAGCGCCGCAGCCGACCGCGCGTGTCAGCCTGAAGACGCTGCAAGACCTGCAATTGATGGCCAGCAACAGCGTCAAGACCGCCTTTGCCCAGCGCTACACGATCGTCCCCTATGCACAGTTGGTACCGACCGATTCGCGATCGCTGATCCTGCAAGCGGCGATCACTCACGTCAGCGCCAACAACGAAGGCATGCACTGGTATGAGGCCGTTCCAATCGGGGCCATTGTCGGGGCAACGCAAGCAGCCACCGGGCATCGGGATCAGACTGCCGAGATGTACATCGAAGCCAACCTGATCGACGCCAGAACCGGTATGCCGGTCGCGAAGATCGTTCGCAAGGTATTCGGCGAGACCATCAAGAATGCCGAACAGCCGATTGTTGCCAATGACTTCAAGATTGCGCTCAAAGGCATGACCGACGATATGCAGGCCCTCCTCCTCAAGCGTTGACGCTCAGGCAAACCCCATCGCAAGCAGACCTGCATGGGGTTTCAATGTGATACCTTGCCGTGTTTTCCCTCTGACAAACCGTTAACCGTACCGACGCCTGACGTGAGACTCAATGATGAAAATACTGGCCCATAACGTAGCGCTCGTTACGATGTTGCTGAGCACCAGCGCCCTGGCTGCAACCGTGGTTCCCCTCAAAGGTCAGACCTCCCAGACCATCCAGCAGGACACCAGTGCCTGCCAGTCCCAGGCCAACGCGCAACATCCGGTACAAAGCACCGTGCCATCCGGGGGGCGGGTGAAGGGCGCCGCAACCGCCGCGGTAGCCGGCGCGACCGCGGCAGAAATTCGCGGTCGACAACATGAAAACCTCTATGACCAGATCGACAACGATACCAAGCAAGATTATCGCCAGAACCGCGCACACAGTGCCGCGGCTGCCGGCGCCGTCGTGGGGGCTTCCAGGCAGCGTCAGGAGCGGCGGCAGAATCTGAGTGCGAGCGAACAAAGCGTCACTGCCAACAACTCCGTCTACAGCAGCTGCCTGCAACAACGTGGCTACGATGTCTTGCCTTGATCGACGGCGACAGAGGCGTGAAGTATTTGTGTCCCTGTCGTTTTGCTCGCGTCCTGGCTTCTGGCTACCCGCAAAAGCTTGAAAAAAAGCCCCGAGCCCTTCATGAAAGGACTCGGGGCAAAGTCGTAGAACGAGAGGTGAGGATCGTTTACATCGCGACAGACAAATCATGAACGCGATGTGTATCAACGCTCCTCGAGAGCCATTTAAAGCGCTAATGCCCCTGATTCAAAGCTAATCAGAATCAAAAATAGTCTTCAATGAGACAGGCGGACAAAAACACAATCATTGATTTGTATCTTGATACTTCAGGTTGCAATTGAAATCTGTCGCAAGAGCGAAGTTAGTTCATTCCGGCATGGCTCCGCGCAAACCCACCAGCCCGAGCTTGCAGTTTTCGGATAGCGCAGATAATCCATTCCAAGCATTATTCACGGTGTCCAAATCAAAAACCGTGGGTCATCCAGCAATGCTTTTCCCTTGTATGATTGAACTGATACCTCTGACAGGCCGGGCTGTTTGCCACACGGCACGCCTCTGAAACGAGCCAGTCCGGCTTTGTGAATGCGACACACAGTGCACCTTCCTCCTGGCCCTCCTCTTCGTTCACTTCCCAGACCAGAATGTACCGAGCCAAATCCGGCCCCTATACTCAGGCCAGCACCGCCTGAACGGAAGATTTATATGAGCTACACCTTCAAGTTGAAAAATGGCGCCGTGGCGGTATTCGACCCGGACAACGCCATGCTTTCCATTACAACACCCCATGGAGATGTACAAAATTCCACGCTAGGTAGAGCTGAGTCGCGTCTGTTGGACCTGCTGCTCATGGAGCCAGGTGTCACTAAAAGCCGCGATGAAATCATCGACTACACCTGGAATGACCGCGTGGTTGCCTCCGGCAGTTTGAATCAAACGGTTTTCTCGTTACGCAATATTCTCAATGACAGTCGAGATCACGAGATCCTGATGACTGTTCCTCGACGAGGATATTGCTTCAACCGGCAATGCGTAGTCGATGCAGAAGCGGATGTACCCGTACCCCGAGAGGAAACAGCGCCGCCACCCGCCTCCCTCCCCGGACAACGACCGCCACCTGATAGCGAAGAACTGCTTGCATCCCCGGGTAAACCCAGTAGATCCACTCGCATTACAAAAGCCCAGCTGATCGCTTATATCGTTACGCTGGCAGTCGTTGCCTTTACTGTTTTTCAATTCGACTTCGACGCGCCAAAAATTGAAATCTCCAGTATCGACAAGAATGGACTGGTCATGCACGCCGTGGGCAGCGATCTTGCCGAGGCTCAAGCGCTGATGGATCTGTCGGTCAAACAAACTGAACAGCTACCGCCAAACCTGAAGGGCCAGGTCTGGATCAACCTGTATAAAGCCAATTATTCCATTTCGTGCATCCGCCAGGATCAAAGCACTGCAAATCTGCAATTGAACAGCAGCGAAAGAGACCTCGCCTTGATGATTCGTCAATGTCTGGAAGTCACCCTATGAAGTTCGGAATTCCGCAAGCCGTTCACTGGCCTCTTATAGGCTTGATCAATGCACTGTGCATTTTCTCCCTTGTTTACTCCCCTTCGCACTACATGGAAAATACCAGTTACCAGACAAAATCCCGACAATGGCTGGAAGATCTTGATCAACTCAACACCGAAGAGTACCTCACTATCGGGCATGGCCGACTCACGGGGACCACCCTTGAAAGCCTGAATGGAAAAATCCGCAATGCGACCATCTCGGCGAATATAATTGGAGAAAACAATTCACACGTCGAGATAAAAGTCAGCAACATCAAACTCAGCCAGGACAATGAACTTTTTGCCATTGAAAAGACCCCTGACCTGTTTTTCAGACGTCAATATGTCTTGCAAGAAGGCGCCATCCTAAACTACGAGTTGATCCCGACCCAGGATAAAAACGCCGTGTGTTTTTATATCCATGAACTTGGCCGCTTGCGCTGCATGAACCATTAGTCGGGCTCCCGCAGCGACTCGACGCCCGCCTGGCACAGGTTCACATCAAGGAATTCTCAAACAAAAATAATACTTATTGATTTGAATCAGACGTCTCTCCTGACAACAATCCCTCGCCGATAATCTTAGGAATCGAGCCTGCTTGATTCTCGCCCGGGACAATGCCCTATACAGGAGAATCAAGTGAAAGCCATGCATTTGCTGCAACCTCATCAATTGACGACTTTCGGTTTCCTGGTGGTCTTTTTTCTGTCTGCCATGCCACTTTATTCGTTGGCGCACGACGAACGCTCCGTCGAAAGCATGACCATTGAATATTATGAAATTGAAACAAGCCCGGATGACAGCCAGAAACTGTCGCATCTGAAGATTCACAGTGAGAATGAGTATCATGCGGACGAGCAGAACAGTGATTCTGCGCTGCCTGCCCCGCCACAAAGTGATACCGGCATGAGCTACGCCAACTCGTTCATACTACTTTGAAGAGTGTTGTGCTCGCAGGAGCAAGCGGTGACTGACCTCTTCTGACAACCTCATAAATATGAGTTATTGACTTTGGCAGGCACCCACGAGGTGAGATTATTTTCCGGCCAGATCGCGGCAGAGATGCAACTGACATTCAGCTCTGCCTGAATAAACCGTTCATAAGGAAATCGCCTCGATGCTACTGAAAAACTTCGTCACCGTGTCGTTTGGTTTATTGCTTTCTCTCAAGGCCATGGCCGACGACAAGAGCGTCTACAGTGCCAAATTGACGAGTGTCGAAACCAACAAGAAGGTCCCAAGTGCAGTGAAAACCAGCTATCAGGTAAAAACCGGTTATCGTATTAACGACTTTTACTCATTTACAGCTGCAGCCATTGACCCGATGAAACCCCAATCGCAGATCTTCAGTTCGAAAATTGACCCGAGCAACGTTCAACACATGGACGATTCACCATTGGACAGCAAGTATGCATTTTCGGCGGAGCTGGAACTGATCCGGGGACTCTGACAACCCGTTCAAAGCCAATGGCAATGGGGTCGATCTCACCGACCGATAGGGCGCCCAATCGCGTACCTTCTCCATGACTGCCCGTCAGGCCAGACCCTAATCATTTAACAGATGAGCCTTCAATTTCATGAGTATCGCACCGCCCGACGAGATCTTTCATTTGTCTTCTGCCTTGCCGAGCCAACTGAACAGAACAATAGGCAAATGGGAAATGAGCCTTATTCCGACCGAGCAAGAGGCGTGCATTCGGCAACATAAGCTCTTTCACAGTCCCGAACTCCAATTCAGCCGTCTTGAGTTCGACTCATCCGTCACCCTGGTCAGTTCTGTCCCTGCCGGATTCGTGACATTCGCCATCTCGCAGCCTCCGATTGGTCGTCCCGTCGTAAACAATCACAAACTACGGCCCGACGAAATCATCGTACTGCACAGCGATGAATCGGTGCATTACACCTGCGAACCGAATGAAACACTTTTCAGCATCACCACAACACTGGAAAACTATGACCGGTGCCGCCAACATCACGCCGTCATAGATATACTTGCAAACAGAACACAACACAGTTTTCAAGCTGAAAACTTTCAAATCATACAATCGGCCATTCAAGCCATCAGCGCTTGCTGTGTCGACATCAACGACTCTGATTCATCACAGCGCAGCGCAGCAGAGGGTTCAGCGATTGAAAGTGCAGTGCTTGCTGCTCTATTGCAGTCGTTGACACCCGCTGGCAGTTTCAGCCGTAAAGTTCCGACAAGAAGAAAGGTGGCGATAGAAGCCATACAGTACATTCATGAAAACACAAAAAAAACGCTCTCTATAAAATCACTGGTAAGGCAACTTGATACCACCACGCGCACCCTGCATTTTGGCTTTATTGAAACGTTCGGGATGTCGCCAATCGCTTACATCAGAAACCTGAGACTCGCCAGTGCCCGCCGCGACCTGATTAATAAAACGTGGCCCACCGTGACAGAAACCGCAATGTTCTGGAACTTTCACCATCTGGGCCGGTTTTCCAAGGCGTATCAGATTGCTTACGGAGAGACACCGTCAGAAACGGCCAGGCGCAACTCAGCCAAGCCCTGCAAATGATGATTAATAATTTCCTTTGATTAACCACATGGACCCACCATTGCTTATTTGCCCATTCAAGGAAATAAGCATGCATCATCGAATAAACACACTGCCGCTCAAGCAGAAAATCATTCTGTGCATTACCGCCTATGCCAGCGGCATCTTATTGGCCGGGGTAATTGACTGGTACTGAAGACGTTTAATCCGCTTCTACAGCGGTGCACAGTGAAATAATGATACCTCGAGGTTTTTCGATGGTTGCCGCATATAAAGCGTTACTTGGAAGGCACGCAGTCACTGTATGTCTGATTGCTGCAGCGGGCTGGGCCGCATGGTTTTGTGCCGGGGGACTGGCTGAGCAATTCATTGCACGGAAGTTGAATAACGTTTACGCCGATCTGCGCGCTGCTCAAGTGGAGCCCAATGCGCAGATCGACAAGGTACTGGAAACCCTCGGCGATCTCGATCGTTCGGGCCAGGAATGCTCCGCCGAGCAATATTCACAACTGGCCGACCTGGTTAAAAACCTGCGATTTGTCGATCAAGCGGCAATCCAGTTGCCCAATGGCAAGATCTGCTCCTCCTACGGACAAGAACTCCCTTCATTACTGGCAGGCAATGAGAAGCGCAAGTTCTCAATTGGAAGACGCACTTATTGGGTAGGTTCCGGCCACGCAGTTTCTGCGGACACCGACTTCATCATTGTGTCGGAACAGTCAACCTACGTCTGGGCAAACAAGAAGATCCTGCTCGACAACTTGAAGTTTCCCGAGGACCTGCAACTGGACCTCATCGGCCCCGGCGGCGCAGTGCCCATTGCCTCCACGGGGCCTCAGCCGCTGAAGATGCGCAAGCCCTTCCACCTTGAAGAACTGGTTACCTCGGCAGACAAGGTCCTCATCGCCTTTGCGGGCAACCGAAATGAACTGATCTCGGTCATTTCTCTGCCGTTGAGTTACCTGACAAGTCTCAAATTCAAATTATTCATTGGCCTTGCGTGCGTGTTCACAGCGCTGCTCTTGCTCGCTAGGCGTGCCCAACGGCATTACACCTCTACTGCCGTACGGCTGCGCAATGCCATGAAAGCCAACACGCTGGGTGTTCACTACCAGCCTATCGTCAATTTGACGACGGGCTATCTGGTGGGTGCCGAAGCACTGTCCCATTGGAGCGACAACGGCACCCATGTGCCTGCGGATGTGTTCATTCCGATGGCGGAGAAGTCTGGCTTGATCCACGAACTGACGCGTTCGGTGATTCGACAAGTGGCGCAGGATTACAGCACCTACCTTTGGGCGTGCAAGGACTTCTACATTACGGTCAATCTTTGCGCCCAGGATATTCAGGACCCGAGCTTCCCGGACTATGTGGCCAGCGTGCTGGCAACCTACAACATGCCTGTGTCCGCCATGGCCTTTGAAATCACCGAAAGGACGATGCTCGATCAGAAGCCTGCCGCCCTGCAATTGCGACGGCTTCGTGCGTGTGGACATCGCATTGCAGTGGACGAATTCGGTATCGGCCATTCCAACCTCTCGCTTCTGGATTCGGTGCCTTTCGACATTCTGAAAATAGATCGCTCATTCATCGCAGACGACAAGATCGCTGCCGAGGATGCCTTGTGGCGACACATCGCCCGGTTGGCCAAGTCACTAAGGATCAAGGTCGTGGCCGAAGGCGTCGAGACTCAGGAGCAACTGCCGCACCTGGTTTCGGAGGGGGTTGTATTGGCGCAAGGCTGGTTGTTCTGCAAAGCGCTGCCTGTTCAAGCACTGGCGAGACGCTACTTTCAATGCCCGGCAAACATCCCGCCTTACGACGCAAAAATATCAATCAATGACTTCTATTAACCCCTCACGGCCCCTCAAATGCTCGCCGAACCCTAACACCAGACAAACCTGTACAAGGACTCCACCACACATGCGACTTCGAAACCTTGGCTTCGCTTCACTGCTATCGCTGCTGTCTTTTCAAGCGCTCGCTGATGACAAAGGTTTATATCTTGGCGCTGGCGTAAGCAGCATTCAGACCGACGAATCCAGACTGGACGACGACGACACCAGCTACAAGGTTTATGCCGGGTATCGCGTCAATAGCTACCTGGCCTTCGAGGGGGCCTACGTCGATCTCGGTCAATTCAAGGACAAGAATGTCGATTTCGAAGGCAAATCGGCCCAGGCTGCGGCCCATGTCGGCTTTCCCCTGGGCGATCGGATGCGGGTATTCGGCAGTGTCGGCGCTCACGCCTGGGACGCCGACGGCAATGCCACCGACGACGATACCGGGGTTGACCTGACCTACGGTGTCGGCCTTGAGGTCGATGTCTTTCGCAACATCGGCCTGCGCGCTGAATACGAAGTGCTGGAGGTCGGCGAGATCGACCTGAACCAGACGACCGCATCCGCCTATATGCTTTTTTAACACCGCTACAACTGAGCGGCCTTGCCGGTCGCTCAACGCACCCTGCGCAACGCGCGTTCCCCGCCCGCCGGCTCCCGCAATGATTTTTTGCAACCCGACATCCTGCTTGCAGGCGCTATCGATGCTCGCGTGTATGCCACAAGCGCAGCAGATAGATCGTTGAATGCTGAATTTCATATCGAAGTTCATAGTGGCCGATCAGAATTCGACGCACATCCCGCGGATCGAACTCCTCCAGACGCTCTCCAATGCGCGGGTTGACCAGCAAAGTGCCTGGAGCAGCAATCAGCTGTTGAACCGTATGGACAGCGGCAGGTTGATTGACGGTGGCTAGAAACTCGTACAAACGGGCTACATCAGAAAGCGCCTTGCCAGTCCACTTCAACTCCATCAGCGCGGCACTGGTAACGGAGAGTCTGTGCCGAGACTTTCGGCCCATGCCTGGACAGCCTGATGGTCGATAACACGACCGGCATCCACATCGGCCAAGGCTTCACGGGTCAGACGACTACGCTCTTCTTCCTGATCCAGCCACGCTGAAAGTGCCTGCTTGACGATCCAGTTTCGAGAGCGATCCAGACGCTCTGCGAGCGCATCAACCCGTTCGGCCAGGTCTACCGGGACGTGTGCCGTCACTGAGCGGGTTTTGACGGTAGTAGCCATGACATTTGCTCCCGTGCCGCGAGATGCAGCAGATACCGGTTAACGTTATTCAGATTGCTTCAATATGAACCAGATTAAATCACATCTGATAACCCAGGATGGTCAAGCACGATAGATGGTCATCGCGCATTGCTTGCGCCCCAAATTCGATCAGGGTGCGAGCGCCCTTTCAGGCGAAATCAGGACTCCTTCGATTCCTGCGCGGGTGCCGGGTACCACTTGTCCTTGGGCACCCATTTCTCTTGTTGCGGATCGCCCAGGTAGTGCGGCGACATGATCTGCACGCCGTACTCGTTGAACACATCCTGGATGTTGGCGTGCAGCATGCTCAGCAGCACGGCACGTGGCCGTGGCTGGCTGGGGATGGCTTGCGCCACCAACCGGTACTCGGGGTAGAAATCCGACAATGCCGTTTGAAACACCTGCGCCGGCGGTACTTCGAGGATGCCGGGTGTCCGTCTGGCGGCCTCCAGCAACATGCCCTCGACCTGCCGCCACGGTGTGTCATAGCCAATGGTGACCACGGTATCGACCACATAACCGGGGCCTTGTACAACCCGTGAATAGTTCTTGGTGACCGCGCCGGTGATCATCGAGTTGGGCAAGGTCAGCACTTCGCCCAGACCGGTACGAATGCTTGTGGTGAACATGCCCAGTTCAGTGACCGTCCCTTCGTGCTCGCCAATGCGTACGAACTCACCGGGACGCAGGGTTCGGGTGTACGTCAGGATCAATCCGGCCGCCGCCTGGCCGACTACGCTGGAAGCGCCCAGCGAGATCATCAGGCCGACCAACACCGACAAGCCTTTGAACGCATCGGTACCGGCGCCCGGCAAGTAGGGGTAAGCCATGGCCAAGGCAAACAGCCAGATCGCCAGCGACGTCAGGCGTTGGGTAGGCTGCAGGGTTTCGCGGTTCAGCCAGCTGAAGGTGCCGGGCGTGGCCATGCGCCGAAGTATCCGGCGAGTGAACGCTGTTGCACCCCGTGCAATGAAAAAGATCGCCAGTGCCACGCCAAGCCCGGGGACGGCCCCGAGAACGCCTTGCAGCAAATAGTCGGCGACTTCCAGCAGATAGTTGTTAAGGCTTTCACCCCAGGGCCGGGTATAGGGAAAGCGCGACAGGACGAACCCCAGCCACTCGTACGTGAGCAATAACACGATGGCCCAGCGCAGCCATTCCAGCACGCGGCTGACCACTGGATAAAGGAAGTTGGCGTCGATCAACGGAACCCGCCCGACTTTCAGGGCCTGGGTGTGGCGGTGCATCAGGCCGGGCAGTTTTTTCAGTAGTTTTCGGCGCAAAAAAAACATGCACAGCAGCAAGCCCAAGTAGATACCCGTGGCCAGCAGCGCAGCGCCAACCGAGCGGAGTATCAAGCGCAGGCTGCGGGCTTCCCGGGTTTCGGCCACCGCCTGGCGCAGCTTTTCAGCCGCGGCTTCGGCGGCCTGCTGTACCGAGTCGTATTCGGTCTCGTCAAAGTCCCTGGGCGAAACGATAAAGGCGCGCCGGCTTCCCAGCAGCACCATGTAGCTTTTCATGATCGGGTCGATGGAGACATTGAGATCGTCGACGTCGTCCAGCGCCTCACCGATCACCGCTTTCGCCCGCTTGACCCGCGAGGCCGGAGCTTCACCGAGGAGGGTCGCGCGAAACACCATGATGCTGCGGTTGGCCACTTTCAATTCAACGGGAGCTTCAACCACTTTCGGTGCGTCTGCGGCCCACAATTGCACCGACCAAAACATCCCGAAGACAGTAAACATTCCAGCGAGCAGCCTGCTCCGCATGTGTCGGATCCTTGCGTCACGAAATTCAGATCGAGGGTATGTATCGCAGCGTAGTTCACCGATGAACGGTTGTCAGATTGGAGCTACAGGCCGTTTCCTTATCCGTCTGATTCCTTGAAACAGCGAGCTCGAGCCCCGGAAGCTGTGCTCTGGATCGGATTCACGAAACACTGAAAATCCCTGTGGGAGCGAGCTTGCTCGCGATAGCGGTGGGTCAGGCACCGGGACGTTGAATGTGCCGCCGCCATCGCGAGCAAGCTCGCTCCCACAGTGTGTTGCGTACCTGACTCAAGGGTTGACCTGATACCCCTTGCCCTGCAAACAGCTGGTGTAGGCCGTCGAGGTGTTCGCCTGCGTGGTTTTCGATTGCTCCCGGCGCTCCTGACGCTGACGCGAACCACCGACAACCATACCGGCCGCGGCGGTTTCCTTGGCGCGGTCCTGGCGGACGTTCTGTTTCACGTCACTGTCGACACGATCATCAAACGCATCGTGCTGATTACTGCGCACACCAGACGCCACGGCGCCGGCAGCAGCCCCCGCGGCCGCCCCTTTGACCCGCCCGCCCGATGGCGTCGAAGACGTCGATGCAGCCTGACTGTTGGCGATGCTCTGGCATTCGGACATATCTGCCTGGGTTTGTTGCGAACTCTGCCCTTTCATCGGCACCACCGATTGGGCCCATCCCGGGCTACTCAAAATCGACAATGCGATACACAGGCTGACCGGTGAAAACCTTTTCATGATGATCTCCGACAGGCTTGCCACAACGGGCAAGCCTTTGGGTCGACTGGCGGCGGCAAGCGACGCCATGCGTCGCTTGCCGATCGGGTGGAGCAACTGAAAAGTGTAGTTCAACGGCTCCGCTGAGAAGGACTTCCGAACAAGCGATGGGTGTTGTGGGGGAGCGAGCTTGCTCGCGATAGCGGCGTGTCAGACAAAATAGACGTCGACTGACACACCGCTTTCGCTGGCAAGTCGGGTCGCCGCATCGCAGCTCCTACAGGTCTATCGGTGATCTGGAGATTTGTGATTATTCAGGCGGATCGAGTTGATCCAGCGCCCGGTTCACCGCCAGCTCGCCGAGCATGATCACCTGCGCAATGCCCAGCAGCGCATTGCGATTTGTTCCTTGCAGGTGATCCACCAGATCGTTGGCCATGACATTGGCCGACGCCAGTGACTCACAGGCATGCACCAGTAAGGTTTCGACATTGAGCTCGGGATTGACGATGAACATGGAGCTGGGTTTACGCGGCGTGGCCATGATGCCGAGGCCGGGGGTGAGGTAATGATCGAGGGCGCGCTCGGCGGCTTCGTGGAGTTTTTGGGAGTCGAGGTTTTCGTACGGGGATGTCGGATCGGTGTCCGGGGGATTGGGTGTGACTTTGAACATAGTGAAACTCCATATGTGATAAATGGAGCCATCACTCTCGCTACCAAACGATGGGTGGTGGCCATACGAAGGTTGGTAGACCGGCCCACATGGAAAAACCGGCGCGCCCGAGAGCGCCCTACGCATGGCCACCATTAAAACAATTGCCAAAAAGGCGCCTGTCCATAGGTGATGCTACGCGTATGTGGAAGACGGGCTACCAAACCCGATCGCTACTGTTTTGCAGCGACCGGCAAACGATAGAACCCGGCTCCGAGACGCACAAGCCGGCGGATTCTGGCGTAGCTGTAGGCAATGACGCAAGCCGTTGTAGCTTGCCAGACGTAACGCTGACACCCGCTAAACAACCTCTTAAACACCCCCAAATAGGACAGCCAACACAAAGAACTGTAGGAGCGAGCCTGCTCGCGATGAGGGCGTGTCAGTCAACATCTTGCTTACTGACCCACCGCTATCGCGAGCAGGCTCGCTCCTACAGGGTATGAGGTGTCAGTCAGGCATTGGTGGTCAGCGGATAGAGCTTGTCATCGAACTGCGCCAGCTTCGGAAACACCAGTGGCTGATCGTCACTCAGGTGTTGCAGGCGCTGGCTGTAATCAACCAGAAATTGCTGGCGCGCCTCTTCACTGATGTACGGCACGTGCCAGGCCACGAACGGCTCCAGCACATCAAAACCAACATAAGCCAGGGTGCCACGCAAAATCGGCCGCAGCATGTCCTCCAGCGGGCCATGAATCGCGCCTTCGCCAAACATGTGTTCGCGCCCGCCAAGGGTCACGGTCACCAGTGCCTTCTTGCCGGCCAGACCGCCCTGATCGTAGAAGCGCTTGCCGCCGTAGCAGATGCCCGACACCAGCACCCGGTCGATCCAGCCCTTGAGCATCGCCGGGGCGGAGAACCAGAAGATCGGGAAGTTGAGGATCAGCAGGTCGGCCCACAGCAGTTTGTCCAGTTCCGCCTGGATGTCCGCCGCCAGCGACTGGCTTTTCACGCCAAGACGTTGCTCCAGGGCATAGACCAGGTACTCCGGGTTTTCCCGGTTCGAGAAGTCCGCGTCGCTGGCCACCGGGTTCCAGTTCATTTTGTACAGGTCGCTGACCTGCACTTCGTGACCCTGGGCTTCGAGGGTGGCGACAGCCTGGTCCCGCAGGGCGGCGGTGAAGGATTGCGGCTCCGGGTGGGCGTGGACGATCAGTACTTTCATGGTAATTCCTTAGACTTTTTCCAGCGTATCGATTGAAGGTGTGGAGCAGTGGGAGATGAACAGTTCGAGTCGCCAACCGTCACACCTGGATCGCCTTCACTTCGACGAATTCGTTCAACCCCTCCTCACCCCATTCGCGACCGTTACCCGACTGTTTGTAGCCACCGAACGGCGCCTGATAATTGAACGCCGCGCCATTGAGGAAGCACTGACCGGCGCGCATCTGCCGGCCCAGTTGCAAGGCACGCTCGGCACTGCCGGCCCAGACGCCGCTGGACAGGCCGAACGGCGAGTCGTTGGCGATCTGGATCGCTTGCGCCTCATCGGTGTAGGGAATCAGGCACAGCACCGGGCCGAAGATTTCTTCCTGGGCAATGCGCATGCGGTTGTCGACATCGGCGAACAGCGTCGGGCTGACATAGAAGCCGCGCCCTGGCATGTCACCGCCGCACAGCAGGCGAGCGCCTTCCTGTTGGCCAACCTTGATGTAGTCGAGCACGGTGCGTTTTTGCCCGGCCGAACACATCGGGCCGAGGAAGCTTTGCGGGTCGAGGGGATCGCCCATGCGCAGGCTCAGGGTTTCGGCGAGCGCCAGTTCCAAGGCCTCGGCGTAGCGGCTGGCCGGCAGTAGCATGCGGGTCAACGCGGTACAAGTCTGACCGGAGTTGATCATCACGTCCTGCACGCCGTAGCGCACGGCCGCTGCCAGATCCGCATCCTCGGCGATCAACAGCGGCGACTTGCCGCCCAGCTCCAGGCACACTCGCTTTACCGAAGGAGCCGCCGCTTGCGCGACCCGTACCCCGGCGCCGGTGGAACCGGTGAACGACACCATGTCCACGTCCGGGTGCTTGGCCAGCGCTTCGCCGACTTTCGAGCCCGGGCCGCTGACCAGGTTGAACACCCCGGCCGGCAGGCCGATGTCCTCGATCATCTGCGCCAGCAGGAAGGCATGCAGCGGGGTTTCCTGGCTCGGTTTGACCACCACGGTGCAACCGGCGGCCAGTGCCGGGGCCAGTTTGCCGATCAATTGATGCAGCGGGTAATTCCACGGGTTGATAAACGCGCATACGCCCACCGCTTCGCGAATCACCAGCGAATTGCCGACTTCGCGCACTTCGTCCATGAGATGAGCGAGTTCGACGTACTGCTCAAGGCCGCTGATCGGCCCATCGACCTGCACCGCGCGGCACCATTGCACCGGCATGCCCAGTTCCGTGGTGATGACCGCGGCCATCTCGTCGGCACGATTGCGCAGTTGATCGGCCAGTGCACGGATGTAGCCGGCACGCACACTGGAGGGCGTGCGCGACCATGAAGCGAAGGCCCGGCGTGCAGCCGCCACGGCGTTTTCGACATCGAGTTCATCACCCAGCGGCACGCAGCCGCACACGTGCTCGGTGGCCGGGTTGATCACCTCGGCGATGCCCTGCCCCGAAGGTTTCTGCCAGCGGCCATCAATAAACAGTGTCTTGTGGTTAAGCATTAACCCGAGCCTCCATCAATTCTTGAGCACAACGAGCAATGCGCTGGCAGGCATCACGTAGCGGTTCGGCACCGACCACCAGACCGAGTCGAATGTGCCCCGCCGCGCTCGGACCAAAGGCCTCGCCAGCCAGTACCGACACGCCATGGCGATCCAGCAGACGGTCGGCAAACGCCTGGGCGCTGAGCCCGGTCTGGCGGATATCGAGCATCACGAACATCCCGCCATCGGGTTTCAACGCCCGCACGCCGGGGCAATCGGCCAGGCTGTCGCACACCAGGTCGCGACGCTGGCGATAGGCTTCGCGCATGGCATCGAGTTCCGGCAGGTTGCTTTCCAGGGCCACCACGGCGGCGTCCTGAATGAAATCCGGCGAGCCATAGAGCATGCACAACGCAAGATTTTCCAGGTGCGCGGCCAGGGATGGCGGCGCCACCACCCAGCCGACGCGCCAGCCGGTCATGGCGTGGGATTTCGACAGGCTGTTGAGGGTCGCGGTGCGTTCGGCCATGCCCGGCAGGCTCGCCGGGCTGACGTGCTCACCTTCAAACAGCAGTTCGCTGTAGACCTCATCGGAAATAAGCCACAGGTCGTGACCGATGCACAACTCAGCCAACGCGGCCCAGGTGCTGCGCGGCAGACTCGCGCCGGACGGGTTGTGCGGGCTGTTCAGTGCCAGCGCCCGGGTGCGCGGGGTGATGCGCGCGGCGACATCTTCGGGCAGCACACGGAAACCGTTTTCCGAACGCACCGGCACTGGCACCACCACGGCACCGCAAGCACCGAACACCGCTTCGTAAGTGACGTACATCGGTTCGGCGACGATCACTTCGTCACCCGGATTGAGCACGCATTGGGCCACGCTGAACAGCGCACATTGCGCCCCGGCCAGCACGGTGACCTGATCCGCCGAAACGGATTGGCCGCTGCGCTGTTGATGACGCCTGGCAATGGCTTCACGCAGGGCACGCTTGCCGCGCACCTCGGCGTAGTGAGTGTTGCCGCTGCGCAGGCTGTCGATGGCGCCCTGCACGATAGGCTGTGGCGTGTCGAAATCCGGATCGCCCACGGACAACAGCAGAATGTCTTCGCCCTGCTCGCGCAGTGCCAGGGCGCGGTAGTGAATGTCCCACGCGGCGGCGCCGTCACCGGCGATTCGTTGAGTCAGATCGGAAAAGCGCATGGCTTCATCCCCTTAAAATGCAAATCACTGCGCACAGGCATGCTTGAGTTCGATCAGGGTCACGCCGTTGCGCTTGAAGCCGTGGCGCAGGTCGGTCTGCAACTCGGTCAGGCTTTGCGGCTGGGTCACGGTGCAGCCGAACGCACGCGCGAGGGCGGCGAAATCCGGGTTGCGCGGCAGCACGCCGATGGGTTCGATATCCAGGCCGAGCATATCGTCGCGAATCTGCCCCAGGGCGTCGTTGTTCCACAGCAGCACCACCAGCGGGCTGTCCAGTTCTTCCACGGCGGTGGCCAGTTCCTGGGCGGTGTAGAGGAAACCACCGTCGCCCACCAGCACCAGGCCCGGCCGTTGCGGCGCGCCGAACTTGGCGCCGATGCCGGCCGGCAGGCCATAGCCCAGGGTGCCGTAGCCGGTCGGGTGCAGCCAGCTGCGGATGGCCAGGCTGTCGAAGGCGTAGTTGCCGGTGTAGGCCAGTTGGGTCATGTCGGTGCTGATGAACGCGTTGTCCGGCAGCTCCGCGGCGATACGGTCGAGAATCGATTGATGGATCGACTGCAGCGGGCCATGGCTGGCCTTGACCGCTTCACGCAGTGTGGCGACCGAGGCAGTGGCTGCGCCGGCGTCGCGTACGTCGGATGGCAGGCGCTCAAGCAACCCACTGAGGGTTTGTTGTGCATCGCCATGCAATGCCACCGCGCACGGATAGAAGTCGTTGAACTTGCGCGGATCGATGTCGACACGCAGCAGTTCGGCGGTCAGCGGCAGGCGTTCACGCCAGTAGTCGGTATCGGCCATTTCGGTGCCGACCGCCAGCACCACGTCGGCCTCGGCGATCAGCTTCCAGCCCGGTTCCACACACAGGGACGAACCGGCATTGAGCGGCGCATCCGGCGGCAGCAAGCCTTTGCCAGCGACGCTGGTGAACAGCGGCGCAGCGAGCCGGGTGCTGATTTCCTGTAGCTGCAAAGTGGCGTTCAACGCACCGCCACCGGCAATGATCATTGGGCGTTTGGCAGCGTTGAGTTTGGCCACGGCTTGATCGATTGCGCTGGCGGATGCCGGGCCGCGACCCGGGCGGCGCACCACCTCATTGCTCCAGTCACGGGCAATCGGCGCCGACAGCACGTCCAGCGGCACCGAGATGTGCACCGGGCGCGAGCGCTCGCTGTCGAACACCGCGTAGGCCCGGGCGATCAGTTCCGGCAGGTCTTCGGCGGTCAGCGCCACGGCCGAGAACGCGGTGATCGGCGCGGTCATCGCCCGCTGATCCTGGCACTCGTGCAGGCTGCCCCAGCCCTTGCCGAGGCTGGCGCTGTGGTTGACGCTGGAAATCACCAGCATCGGAATCGAGTCGGCGTAGGCCTGGCCAATGCCGGTGGCGGCGTTGGTCACGCCGGGGCCGGTAATCACGAAACACACGCCGGGTTTGCCGCTGACCCGGGCATAGCCGTCGGCCATGAAACTGGCGCCCTGCTCATGGCGGGTCAGCACGTGGCGAATACCGCTGCCGGGCAAGCCGCGATACAGCTCCAGGGTGTGTACGCCGGGGATGCCGAACACGGTATCGACGCCGTAGTTGGCCAACAGACGCACCAGGGCCTGGCCACCGGTCAAGGTTTTGCTTTGCATATTCATGTCCTCACTCCTGGCCGAGACGAATCAACGCATCGACCGCAGTTGTGCCCTGGGCACCGACCAACAATGGGTTCACATCGAGTTCCAGCAGGTGTGCGGCGTTCTCGCAGGCGTAATCGGCCACCGCGCGGATCGCCCTCACCAAGGCGTCCAGGTCAGCAAACTCGCGACCACGGAAACCTTGCAGCAACGGCGCACTGCGCAGGCTGAGCAAGGCATTGCGGATCGCGCCGTCTGTGGTCGGCAGCAACAGGCTGCGACTGTCCTTGAGCAACTCCACCAGAATGCCGCCTGCGCCAATCACCAAGGCCAGGCAAAAATCGTTTTCGCGTTTGATGCCGACGATCAGTTCGGCCAGTGGCGGCTTGGCCATCGGCTCCAGCAACACGTGATCGAACGGCACGCCCGGCGCGTATGCGGCGATGCTGGCGCGCATCTTCTCCAGTGCAGCACTCAATGCCGCGCTGTCCAAGAGGTTCAGCGCCACGGCACCGGCCTCGGTCTTGTGTGGCAGTTGAGCGCTGACCGCTTTGAGTACCAGCGGATAGCCCAATGCTTCGGCGTCCTTCAGGGCCATGTCCGGGGTGCTCAATACGCCGTTGGGCGTCGGCAGGCCAAAGGCTTTCAACGCCTGTTTGGAGTTCCACTCATTGAGTAAACGCCCCTCACCTTTCAATGCGCGCGGGCACAGCGGAACCAGTGCCGATTCGCCCAAAGCCAACAAGGCCTGCCGGTTGCGCTGATAACCGGCAATGCGGCCCCACGCGGCCAGACCATCTTCAACCCCCTGCAATGCCGCAACACCTTGCGCATGCAGACGCTCGCGGGCATGGGCCGGCAGCAGCTCGGGGAATGCCGAGGTGACGAAGCCGGTCTTGCCGTGGCGTTGCAGTGCCGCGCAGTACAACTCCAGCAGCAGGTCGCATTCCTTGCGCTCGCCGGTGAACTCCGAGGGGTAGTCGAGCACCAGCATCGCCGCGTCGGCTTCGGTACGCAGCGCACTGTCGAGCATGCGGTTCAAGGCTTCGCCGTCGCCCCAGATCGCCGTGGTGAAATCCAGCGGGTTGACCAGGTTGGCGTAGGTCGGCAGCACTTGCGCGAGTTCGCCGACCTGCCCTTGATCGAGTTTCGGCAGACCCAGGTCGTTGCGTTCGGCGTAGTCGGCAATCAACCCGGCGTCGCCACCGGAGCAGGCCAGCGCGATCAGGCTGTTGCCCGCTGGCAGGTTGCCGCAGGCGGCAGCCTTGAGGGTTTCGACAAAACTCACCGGGCCGCTGACACGGATCACCCCGAGACGGTCGAACAACGCGTCATACAGCGCATCGGAGCCGGACAGCGAACTGGTGTGACTCAAGGCCAGTTCGGCGCCGATCTGCGACACGCCGGTTTTCAGGGCAATGATCGGGACTCCCTTCTCCAGTGCCTTGTGCGCGGCGCGGGCAAAACCCGGCACGTTCTTCAGGCCTTCCAGATGCAGGCCGATGGCGGTGACGCGCGCCTCGTCGAGCAACACGTCCATCAGTTCAGCGATTCCCAGTTGCGCCTGATTGCCGACCGAGGCCATGTAGGCCACCGGCAGCGAACGGTCGCTCATGGACAGGTTGTAGGCGAAGTTGCCGCTCTGGGTGAGCACCGCCACGCCCTTCTCCACCGCTTTGCCGCCATGGGCCACCGGCCACAGCGCGCAGCTGTGCAGGTAGTCAAGCAGGCCATAGCAGTTGGGACCGAGCAAGGCCATGTCGCCAGCGGCCTTGAGCAGTCGCTGTTGAAGGGCCTGGCCTTCGGCGCCGGTTTCGGCGAAGCCGGAGGCGTAGCAGATCGCGCCGCCGGCGCCGATGGCGGCCAGTTCGGCCACGCAGGTCAGGGTCAGTTCGCGGTTGGTGGCGATGAAGACTGCATCCGGGCCGCAAGGCAACTCGGCAACGCTACGCACACACGGCACACCTTCAAGGCTGTCGTGTTGCGGGTTGACCAGCCACATTTGCCCTTGGTAGCCGCCCTCGGCGCAGCGTTTGAGGGCGCGAGCCATGCTGCGGCCGCCGACGAACGCCACGTGTTGCGGCGCGAGCATGCGTTTGAGGTTGTCACGAATGGTTTGGGACATGGGAATTCTCCGGGCCGATCAGCGCAACAGCGGCCGCAGCAGCTCGCGGGAAATGATGTGGCGCTGGATTTCCGAGGTGCCTTCCCAGATCCGCTCGATCCGCGCGTTGCGCCAGATGCGCTCCACCGGACCTTCGTCCATCAGGCCCATGCCGCCGAAAATCTGCACCGCTTCATCGGCGGCACGACCGAGCACTTCACTGGCGAACAGCTTGGCCATGCCGGCCTCGCCATCGGTCATGGTGCCCTGGTCCATTTTCCAGGCGGTGTGCAGGGTCAGCAGTTCGGCGGCGCGGATTTGCGTGGCCATGTCCGCGAGCTTGAACGACACGCCCTGGTAAGTGCCGATCGGCTGGCCGAATTGCTTGCGGTCCGCCGCCCATTGCAGCGACACATCCAGTGCGCGCTGGGCCTGACCGACGCAGTTGGCCGCGACCATCACCCGCCCGGCGGTCAGCCAGGCGTTGGCCACCTCCCAACCCTTGCCGACTTCGCCCAGCACTTTGCTGGCCGGCACCCGGCAGTCGTCGAAGAACATTTCGAAGGTGTGGTAACCGCGGTTGCTCACGCACTTGGGCCCGCGGCGAATGGTCATGCCCGGGGTGTTGCGGTCGACCAGGAACGAGGTCACGGCGTTACGCTTTTTGCCGTTGTGTTCGTAGGTGTCGGTCACGGCGAAGACGATGGCGAAATCGGCGTGGCCGGCGTGGCTGATGAAATGCTTGCTGCCGTTGAGAATGAAGTCGTCGCCTTCACGCACGGCACGCGTCTTGATCGCATTGGCGTCGGAGCCGGCACCCGGTTCGGTCAGGGCGAAGCAGTCGATCTTCTCGCCCTGGATGCACGGCAACAGGTAGTCGTTGATCTGGTCGCCGGTACAGGCCATGAGGATTTTCGACGGCCGCGCGACAAACACGTGCAGCGCCCAGGACACCTTGGACAGCTCACGTTCGATCAGCGCCTGGGACAGATAGTCCAGGCCGCCACCGCCCACTTCTTCAGGCATGTTGAAGGCGTAGAAACCGGCGGCGATCGCCTTGCCGCGAATCTGCGCCGCCAGCTCCGGGGAGACCTCGTCGGCGCGGTCGACTTGTTCTTCATAGGGCAGCAGTTCCTTCTCGACGAAGCTGCGTACCGAGTCCACCAACATTTCTTGTTCTTGGGTCAGTTGGAAATTCATGCTGCTACCTGTTGTTCGTTAACTGCGAATGGGGGCGAAGCTAAAAGCCTTCGCTGGCAAGCCAGCTCCTACAGATGGGTGTGCACGGCCAAAGAAAGTCGGGGTTAGCGGCCGACGAAGGCTGCCGGGCGTTTTTCCATGGCGGCGCGCAGGGCTTCGTTGCCGTCTGCGCTGCGACCGCAGAGCAGGCCGGCGGCGAGTTCGGCTTGCAGTTGTTCCGGCAGGCTGCGGTCGGCGCCTTCACGCATGAGTTTTTTGGTCTGGGCGAAGGCGAAGGTCGGGCCGCTGGCCAGGCGTGCAGCGAGTTCACCGGTAACGGTCAGCAATTGATCGTCGGCGCAGACTTCGCCGACCAGACCGGCGGCCAAGGCACGGTCGGCGCCCCACATATCGTCGAGGAACAACAGGCGCTTGGCCTGTTCGCTGCCGATCAGGCGCGGCAGGTGCCAACTGGCGCCGGCGTCCGGCGAGTAGGCCATGCTGGTGTAGCCGGCCTTGAAGCGTGCCGATTGCCCGGCGATGCGCAGGTCGCAGCACAGGGTCAGGTCCATCCCGGCGCCGACGGCGGTGCCGTTGATGGCGGCGATGGTGGGTTTTTCCAGGCTGTGCAGGCGGGTCATCAAGGCGTGGGCGGTTTCGGTCCAGCCGTAGGTTTCCAGGGCGCCCCGGGCTTCGGCATCGGCCCATTCATCGAGGTCGGCGCCGGCGCAGAAGCTGCGGCCGCTACCGGTGAGCACCACCACGCGCACTGCCGGATCGGCGTTGAAACCGTCGAGCAAGCCATGCAGGTTTTTCAGCGTCGGAATGTCCAGCGCATTGCGCTGGGCAGTGCGATTGAGGGTGATCCAGGCAACGCCTGCTTCGACCTGGCTGAGCAGCGACGATTGAGTGGTCATGGGAGTCCTCGAATTATTGTGATGAGTCTGAGGTGATGCGACTTGAGGCCATACTAAACGAGTGTTCAGTAAGGCGGCAATCGGCGGGGAAATGAGCTGTAACAAGCTCTATAACTCTATAAGGTTTTGGTTTTATTGAATTTTTTATAGATGCGCGAGCGTAAGCCGTTGGCGCTGTTACAACTTCGAACAACTGGTGACAGGAGGCCAGTCGCAAATTTACCGAACGCCGCAACCCCCTGTGGGAGCGAGCTTGCTCGCGATGGCGGTACCAGGTTCAACATCACTGTTGACTGGTCTACCGCTATCGCGAGCAAGCTCGCTCCCACAGGGGGAAGTGGTTATCTGAAGGGATTACGCCGTCGGCAAGCTCGGCGTCAGCACGCCCTGACGCTTGCGCTGGATCAGGAAGTACGCGCCATAGCACAGCGCAATGAAGCCAAAGCCCCAATACAGCGACGGACGCTGGGTTTCATCCAGGGCCAGGAACACGAACAGCGAGCAGCACAGCGTGATGCACATCAGCGGCAATATCGGGAACCACGGTGCGCGGTATTTCAGGTCGCTGAGTTTGCCGCCGTCACGCAAGTACGCCTTGCGGAACTTGTACTGCGCCAACGCGATGACAATCCAGGTCACGGTGCCGGCCATGCCGCTCACCGCCATCAACACCATGAACAAGGTGTCGGCGGCGACGAAGCTGGTCATCAGCGACACCAACGCGAAGCACAGGGTGATGCTCAAGGCGCGCAGCGGCACGCCACGCTTGCTCAATGGCGACAGGCTTTTCGGCGCCATGCCGGTTTTCGACATCGCCCACAGGATGCGCGTCGAGGCATACAGGCCGGAGTTGCCCACCGACAGGATCGCCGTGAGGATCACGAAGTTCATCAGGTCGGCGGCGTAGGGAATGCCGACCATGTCGAACACCTGCACGAACGGGCTTTCCATCAGGCCGGCCTGCTGCCACGGCACGATGGCCGACAGCACGATGATCGCCAGCACGTAGAAGATCAACACGCGGAATACCACGTTGCGCACGGCCCGCGGGATGCTTTTTTCCGGTTGATCGGTTTCACCGGCGGCCACGCCCATGATCTCGCACCCCTGGAACGCGTAGACCACGGTCATCATCACCGCGAACACGGCGGATAGACCGTTGGGGAACAGCGAATCGCCGATCAGGTTGCTCGCCATCGGTGCCGGTGCGCCGCTGCTCAGGGGCATCACGCCGAAGATCACCAGCACGCCGACCACGATGAAACCGAGAATCGCCGCGACCTTGATCCCCGAAAACCAGTATTCGGCCTCACCGAAAGCGCGGGTGGCCATGGCATTGATGCCGAACAGCACCACCACGAACAGCGCCGACCAGTACCAGATCGGCACCGCCGGGAACCAGCGGGTCATCAGCATGCCGGCGGCG
The DNA here is from genome assembly GCF_949767415.1 of Pseudomonas sp. IT-196MI5. Classification (NCBI taxonomy): domain Bacteria; kingdom Pseudomonadati; phylum Pseudomonadota; class Gammaproteobacteria; order Pseudomonadales; family Pseudomonadaceae; genus Pseudomonas; species Pseudomonas sp. IT-196MI5. The sequence goes on along the minus strand of NZ_CATKPZ010000010.1, from coordinate 45,362 downwards.
GTGAACTCCAGGCCCACGGTGGTGGCCCAACTCATCCAGTACACCCAACCGATCATGAACCCGGTGGCCGGGCCGATGTATTGGGTGGCGTGGGTCTGGAACGAACCGGACACCGGCATCTGTACCGACAGTTCGCCCAGGCAGACCATCACCAGGTACATCAGGAAACCCGCGACCAGGTAAGCCAGGATCGCCCCCACCGGGCCGCCCTGGTTGATAGTCACGCCGGAACCCATGAACAACCCGGTGCCGATGACGCCGCCCAACGACAGCATGAAAATGTGCCGGCTCTTCAGGGCGCGGGTCAGCTGTATGCCTTTACGATCAGTATTTTCGTTCATGTCGGCACCTCAGCAGTCAATGAGGTGTGCAGCGCGCGACAGGACGTCGCGGCGCAGGGAGGGATCAGCTTTACGGCAATTCATTATTATTATCTCCAATAAGCTTCGAAGACCGCGCTGCGGCGGTTGCGTCGATTATTGGAAAGCCATGTAAGTTCGCGTTGACCGTAAAGATCGAAGTTGTACAAAGTCGTAACAAATTTGTACGTCAGCGCTGCAACAGGCCTTCGAGGGTATCGAGCGAGTGCTGCAATTGCTCATCGAGCGTGGGGCTCAGGCGCTCGATCGCCGATTCATCGTTTGCCAGCGCCAAGGTCTCCAACGCCCTCAAGGTGGCGGCCAAGGCCCGAAAGCCCAGTGAATCGCAGCTGCCGGCCAGGCGGTGAGCCAGTTGCGCGACCTCTGTGCAGTCATCGGCGGACATGGCTTCATTCAACCCATCGCGGTGCTGGAGAATCGAGTCGCGCAGCACTGCCAGCAGACTCTGGACCTTTTGCTCGCCGAGCAGGTTGCGATGGGTCTGCAACAACGGCCAGTCCATTGCCTCATCGCTCAGCAGCGACTCGGCCACAGGCGCATGCCCTTCCAGCACCTGGCGCAGGTTTTCCAGCTTCAAGGGTTTGGCCAGGACACCGTCCATGCCGGACTCCAGATAACCGCGCACCAGCGCCGGTTGCACGCTGGCGGTCAGGGCGAAAATGCGCGCATGGCGGTTCGGCCCGTCGCTGTTGCGGATCTGCCGGCAGAGCTCGACACCGCTGATGCCCGGCAGATGCACGTCCAGCAGCAGCAGATCGAAAACCCGCGCCGCGCAGTGTTCCAGCGCCTGATCCGCTTCTTCGGCCAGCCATACCCGGTGGCCGTCCCGTTGCAGCAAGCCCTTGACCACTTCGCGGTTGAGCGCCACGTCTTCGACCACCAGAATGTTCAGTGCCGGCCCCGCCACGCGAACCGGCGCGACTTCAACCACGGCACTGGCCGGCTGCAGGCAAAGCTCGAACCAGAAACAACTGCCACGCCCCACTTCACTGTCCACGCCGATGCAGCCGCCCATCTGCTCCACCAGATGTTTGCAGATCGCCAACCCCAACCCGGTGCCGCCAAAACGCTGGGCGACTTCTTCGCTGGCCTGGGTGAAACGCTCGAAAATCTTCGCCTGCATCAAAGGGGCAATGCCGATGCCGTCGTCCGTGACACTGACCCGCAGGCGCTGCCCGGTCTGTTCGCCGGTTTCGCTGAAAAGCGCCACCTCGACGCTGACTTCGCCGCCTTCGGTGAACTTGATCGCGTTGGCCAGCAGGTTGCTCAGCACCTGGCGCAGGAACTGCTCGGCGCCGTGGTGATACTCGGCAATGCGCTGATCGACCCGGTAACTGAGGATCGTGTCGTTGTTCAGCGCGCGCGGTTCCAATAGTGTCAGTACCTCATCGAGTAACTGGCGCAGCGAGAAATCCACCGGTTCGGGATGGCTGACGCCCTCCTCCAGCTTGGCGAAATACAGCACTTCATTGAGGATCGTCAGCAAGCCTTCACCGGCTTTGTGCAAAGCGTCCAGACGCTTACCGTCCCGGGCATCCAGACGCGCGCCGCGCAACAGTTCGGCCATACCGAGGATGCCGTTGAGCGGTGTGCGCAGTTCGTGACTCATGGTCGCCAGAAACCGCGACTTGGCGAGGTTGGCCGCTTCCGCCTCGTCCTTGGCGCGCATCAGGCTGGCGGTACGGCGCTCGACCATTTTCAGCAATTCATCGCGGTTGTCCTGCAAGGCCAGGCGATCGGTTTCCCGGCGCTCGATGTCCCGCAGGATCGACCGGCGCATGTCATCCAGCGCATGGGCCACGGTGTCGATTTCGTCGCTGCCGCGGCGCTTGTCCAGGTGCAGGGGTTCCTGCCATTCACCGGCGGCGATGCGCCGGGCAAACTCGGCCATGACTTTCAGGTGCCGGGTCACCAGTCGATAAAACAGGCCCGACAAGGCAACGGCCAGACCGCAGAGGAACACCGCCATCCACAACAGGCTGGTCAAACCGGTGGCGTAGAGACGCTGGTACACCGCCCCCAGATCCGTGCTCACTTCCAGTTCGCCAAGGCTGCGCAACGGGCCGGACGGCGGCTGATAGTCCAGGGCAAAGCGCTCGATACGCAGCGGTCCCGCCGGGGTCGGATTGCCTTGTACCAGGTCGAAATCGGCGCTGGTCAAGTGCACCCGCGCCACGTCGGAGAAGTCCACCAGCCCGCGCAACTGAACGTTCAATTGCTCCTGGTTCAAATCCCAGAGGCTGCGTTCCAGGCTGGCCAGGTACCCGGCGCGGATCAGTTCCATGCGCGAATCGATGTCGCGCATTTCCCGCCGATACTCGATGTACAGTTGCACGCTGCTGGCCAGCACGGTGAAGCACAGGCTGAACAACAGAATGAACAGCAACAGGCGCCGCAACAGTCCACCGGGACGGGCGCGAATCATTGCGCATCCGCCGGCAGGTTGATCATGTCGCGGTAGGTCACTTCGCTTTCGTTGAGCCAGCGCTCGATGTCACCGGCATCGACCATGCGCTGCAACTGCGCATTGATCTCGGGCATGCGAGTGGCCAAGGGCGAGCGCCGCGACACGGCGACCCGCAGATAGTCCACGCTCAATGCCTTGGGCAAGGCAACGATGTCCTGGCCGCCGGGCAGGTTTTCCACGTACAGCTGGCCGGTGCGCCGCTCCTGGGTGATGAAGTCGATGCGCCCGCGAATCAGCTTGCCGAAGTTCTGGTGGCTGTCGGAAACCCATTCGATATTGTTGTTGCGCGCGACCATGCGATCGAACGCCACACCGTAGCTCTCGCCGAATAGCAGGCCGCCACGATAATGGGCCAGGTCGTCCAGTTGTTCGAATTTCACCGGATGCTGGCGGTTGACGAACAGCGCCACTTCTTCACGCAATACCGGCACCGTCGAGAACAGCATGCTCTGTTCGCGTTGCGCGGTGCTGTAGGCCAGCACCACATCGACCCGGCCTTCGGCGGCGTCCAGCAGGCAGCGTTTCCAGTTGCCCAGCACGATAATCTCGACCTCATACCCCAACTGGCCGAACAGGTTTTTCACCACGCTCGGCGCCAGGCCGCGCACCTGCTTGCCGTCGCTCCAGGAGATCGGCGGGTACACCGGGTAATCGCAATAGCGAACCTTGTCCGCCGCGACGGCATGGCCAGCCACCAGCATCGCCAGCAGGCAGAGCCATCGCGCCATCAGGTTCAGGCTGCCACGCCAGCGGTGAACAGGTAACCGGCGCCATGGATGGTGATGATCAACTGCGGTTCGGCGGGGTCGTCGTGCAACTTGCGGCGCAAGCGCCCGACCAGCACGTCGATGGAGCGGTCGTTGGGCACCCATTCGCGGTTGCGGATCTGGTCCATCAACTGGTCGCGGCTGAGGGTGTGGCCGCTGTTGCGCAGGAACACGCTGAGCAACTGGTATTCGCCGTGGGTCAGCAGGGTTTCGCTGCCGGACGCATCGATCAGGCGGCGGCGGTCGGTGTCCAGCGACCAGTCGGCGAACTGCTTGACCGGCTTGGCCATCGCGACGGCAGGCTGTGGCGTTTGCGCATGACGTACCCGGCGAATCAGGTTTTTCGCCCGGGACACCAGCTCCCTTGGGTTGAGGGGTTTGATCACGTAGTCATCGGCACCGCATTCGAGGCCGACGATGCGGTCGATTTCATCATTGCGCCCGGTGATCAGGATAATCCCGACTTCCGAACGCACCCGCAGTTCACGGGTCAGGGTCAGGCCGTCCTTGCCCGGCAGGCGGATGTCGAGCATCACCAGGTCGACGTTCTGGCTGGCGAGGAAGGTTTCCGCCAGTTCCGCCGTGGCGGCGCAATGGACGTCGTAGCCTTCCTGGGACAGGTAGGCGTGCAGCAGATCGCGAATCAGCGGATCGTCATCGACGATCAATACCCGAGGAGTCATCGCTTGGTGTCCGGCTCAGGCCCGAAGGCCAGTTTCTTATTAGAGTGTTTTCCTGCATCGGCGCCAGAGAGTATCGATTGCTGAACGACTGATCAACAGTCGCTCGTCTGCACGCAGAAGCGCTGGCGTCCGCCGGCCTGCAACCCGTCGACCCAGGCCTCGCAAATCTGGATACCCTGCTCCGGGGTGAAGGTACCTGGGTTCAGCCCGTACTCCAGCCACAAGCCGTCGAGCAAGGCGCTGAGGCTGATGGCGGAGAGGTCGGCGTCGAAGTTTTCCCAGCCTTCCTCCCGGGCCAGTTCCGCCAGCACCTTGCGCAGGATGCCGCGATACTCGCCATAGGAATGATCGTGGGCCTGGTTGATGGCCTCGGCGGTTTTCACCGCGCCCCAGAACGCCAGCCAGGCATCGATCAGTTGCGGATCGAGCAGTTCGGCGGAAAACGATCCGCGGAAAAACGCCGACAAGCGCTCCCGGGCATTCGGCGCGGCTTGCTCCATGGCGTCGCGCAGCAGGGTCATGACCCGCCCGGTGATCGCCATGTAGGCCTCGGCCACCAGTTCGTCCTTGCCGGAATAGTGATGACTGATCAGCCCCACCGAGACCCCGGCCTCAGCGGAAATCTTGCGGATCGACGCGCCCTGGAAACCATGGCGCTTGAGGCACACCAGCGTCGCTTCGATCAGGTTGGCTTTGCGCAACTCCGGTTCCATGCGGGAAAAACGGGTTTCCTGATTCATCGGCGACACGCTCCTTGGTTCAATCGTTCAGGCCCGCACGGGTTAGCGGCGGGCTGAACGAATGTACAGCAAGAGCGGGCCAAGTCTCCAGTCAGTTGCCAGTCTGGTAGACCGTGGCGCGCCCATCGCGAGCAGGCTCACTCCTACAGTATTTGGGTAGTTCACAGATTTTGCGTACACACTCTTCTCCTGTAGGAGTGAGCCTGCTCGCGATGACGTCAGCCCTGACAGCCGAGGTCTCAGATCAGTCCCGATTTGTCGCCCAGGTCCGCCATCGCGCACCCGGATCGGGTGTGGGTGTGCAGCACGCATTGGGCATCTTCGCGGGCGCCGTGTTTGATTTCCCATTACTCTGGAAAATCCAGCTTGCGGAAGATCGCCCTTATGTTTCGCCCACTTCACTTTATCCTGGCCCTTTGCGTTACGTTGCTGACTGCCATCTGTGTTCCACCATTCGATGCTTATGCGCAGGCAAGTGAAAAGTCAGCCGACGCAATTCAGCCGATCCGCTCAGCGCACCCCGTATGGTTGCTGGAGCAACCTTATGCCGATAACCCCATGCTGACCGCCCGCACCTATGGCGACAGCGCTTACGGCGATTATCACGTCAATGCCACCCTGCTGGTCAGTTGCCACCCGCAAACTCAAGGCGCCGGTCTTGCGCTGCAGATCGCACCCGCCGCACTGGGCTTTGACAGCGATCCTTTTGAAGGTCCGGATGCCACTGCAGATGGCCCCTTACGCATCACCATTGGAAAACTCACCACCGTCGATCATCAGGTATCCGGTAGCTGGAACTACGGCGGTTTTTTCCAGGTCGGTGCCATCTTCGCGATCAGCACCCGCATTCCGCGCGCTGAGTTGGCCTATTGGGCGAGCGATGCTTCACGTGGTCAATCACTGAACCTTTCTTTAGCCCCGGCCAAAGCAGGTGACAAACGACTGACTGCAGCATTCTCGTTGCCAGAAAACAATGACGGGTTGAAGCAAGTCATTCAGCGTTGTCTTGGGGCAGCAAAGGTCGCGCCGCAGAAACCGAAGCGCGATTAGAAGCCAGCGCCCCTGGCCATGGACATCTCCCACATTACCCTCCCGTTTGGGCTACCCCGACTGCCTGCTCTCCTGTTGTGAATACCTTTCCCACGCCTCAGCAAGTAAATAAATAGATTGATTTTTTACTAAGGGTAAATTTCTATAGCGCAATAATAACAACGCCGAAAACCTGAATGCCTCTGTAGGAGCGAGCTTGCTCGCGATGGACGTTAACGATAACGCGTGTTGTCTGGATGAACGCGTCGCTTTCAAGTGCATCGCGAGCAAGCTCGCTCCTACACAGGTCAGCCTGCCTGGAGTACCCGCACCATGCCGACCTCGACACCCGCCTTCGCGCACCTGTTCGAACCCCTGGAGATCCGTGGCAAGCGTCTGAAGAACCGCATCATGTCCAGCGGTCACGACACCTCGATGCCCACCGACAACCTGGTCAATGAGCAATTGATCGCCTATCACCGGGCGCGTGCCGAAGGCGGTGCCGGGCTGATCGTGCTGCAAGTGGCCGGCGTGCATGACAGTGCGCGCTACACCTCCCATGTGCTGATGGCCACCGACGATGCGTGCATCGAGGGCTACCGCCAACTGGCGCAAACCTGCCATGCCCATGGCACCGTGGTGTTGTCCCAGGTGTTCCATCCGGGGCGGGAGATCATGGAGTCCAGCGATGGCCTGCTGGCGGTGGCCTACTCCGCCTCGTCGGTGCCCAACGAACGGTTCCGGGTGATGCCCCGGGCGCTGGACCAGGCCATGATCGACGAGATCGTCGCCGGTTATGCCGCTGCCGCCCGCCGCCTGCATCAGGCCGGCATCGATGGCGTCGAGGTCGTGGCCAGTCATGGTTACCTGCCGGCGCAGTTCATCAATCCGCGGGTCAACCGGCGTACCGATGGCTACAACGGCGAGCTGGAACAGCGTTTGCGTTTCCTGCGCGAAGTCATCAAAGCCGTGCGCGCGGCCACCGATGAACAATTCATCATCGGCCTGCGCATTTGCGCCGACGAACGCGATCCGCAAGGCCTGACCGAAGACGAATCCCTGGCCGCCGTGCAGTCACTGCAAACGCAGCTCGATTACGTGCATATCGTCGCCGGCACATCCGCCTCCCTGGGCGGTGCGGTGCATATCGTGCCGCCCATGGCGATCGAAGCGGCGTATCTGGCTAAAGAAGCCGGGACGTTCAAGGCCGGTCTGAACATTCCGTTGTTCGTCACCGGGCGCATCAACCAGCCCCAGGAAGCCGAGCTGATTCTGGCTCGCGGCCAGGCCGATGTGTGCGGCATGACCCGGGCGCTGATCTGCGATCCGCAAATGCCCAACAAGACCGACAGCGGCCGCGTCGAAGACGTGCGGGCGTGCATTGCCTGCAACCAGGCGTGCATCGGCCACTTTCACAAAGGCTTGCCGATTTCCTGCATCCAGCACCCGGAAACCGGGCGCGAGCTGATCTTCGGCGAACGCCGACAAGCGCCGCAGCGCAAACGCATCATGATCGCCGGAGGTGGTCCGGCCGGGATGAAAGCTGCCGCCGTCGCGGCCCGGCGCGGGCATGAGGTGACGCTGTACGAAGCCAGCTCACAATTGGGCGGTCAGGTGTTGCTCGCGCAGCTGCTGCCACGACGCAGCGAGTTCGGTGGAGCGAGCACCAACCTGCAACGGGAAATGGAGCTGGCCGGCGTGCGTGTGGTGCGCAATACACGAGTCGACCGGGCACTGGTGGAGCAGGAAAAACCGGACATGGTGATCATCGCCACCGGCGCCGAGCCGTACTGGCCGCACTTTGAGCGCGGCGGCGAATTACAGGTGGTGGACGCCTGGCAGGTGCTGCGTGACGAGGTGCAGATCGGCCGTTCGGTGGTGGTGGTCGACTGGCGCTGCGACTGGATCGGCCCCGGCATCGCCGAACGCCTGGTGCGCGCCGGGCACCAGGTGCAACTGGCGGTCAACGGCACCCATTGCGGGGAAAACCTGCCGCTGTACGTGCGCGATCAACTGGCCGGCGAGCTGCATAAGTTGGGCGTGCCGATCACGCCGTACGCGCGGTTGTATGGCTGCGATGACAACACGGTGTACCTGCAACACACCGCCAGCGGCGAGCCGATGCTGATGGAAAACATCGATACGCTGGTGCTGTGCCAGGGCCATCAACCGGTCGATACCCTGGGTGCTGAACTGCAAGGGTTGGTGGAGTTGCGCCGCATCGGCGACTGCCTGGCGCCGCGCACCGCCGAGGAAGCGATTTATGAAGGCCTGAAAGTCGCGTGGGAGCTTTAAGGCTGTTTATACTCCGGGGCTTTAACGGCTAACACCAACCCTGTAGGAGCGAGCCTGCTCGCGATGAACCCGAGAACACCACTGGGTGTCAGGCTTCCAGCGTTATCGTTAGCGACCATCGCGAGCAAGCTCGCTCCTACAGGGGATTGTGGTCCCCATCCCGGTTCGGAACTTTCCATGAGCAACAACAGCAAATCACAGCCCGCAACCGGCAGCGCCGAACCGCATTTCCTCGGCACGCGCATTCGCGGCCTGCGTAAACGCCGGGGCATGACCCTGGCGGAACTGGCGCAACAGAGCGAGCTCACCGCCGGCTACATCAGCCAGCTGGAGCGCAACCTCGCGTATCCGTCGATTCCGGCGCTGTTCAACATTGCCCGCAGCCTCGGCGTCACCATCCAGTGGTTCTTCGCCAGTGAAGCGGTTACCGCCCCCGAGGACGATGGCGTCGTGGTGCGCAAGCACAGCCGCCTGAACGTGCATTACGAAGACGGCATCGTCGACCAGTTGCTGACACCGCAAGCCAACCGCCAACTGGAAATGCTCCACTCGCGTTTCCCGCCCGGCACCTACAGTCAGCAAAGCTACAGTCACGACGGTGAAGAAGCCGGTTATCTGCTGTCCGGCAGTTTTGAGCTGTGGGTCGGTGAGCGCCATTTCCAGCTCAACGAAGGCGACAGTTTCAGCTTTTCCAGCCAGGAACCACACCGCTATGGCAACCCTGGCGATGTCGATGCAGTGGTGATCTGGGTGATTACGCCGCCGACGTTCTAACGTCGGCCGCGGCCACTTGACTGAGTGGTACTCGCACGCTTGAGGGTGTCACTCGGCAGCTCGTTGAACAGCGCGCGATAGCTACTGGAAAACCGCCCCAGGTGCCAGAACGACCAATGCATGGCCACTTCAGCCACGGTGGTTTGCGTGGGCGTGCGGCTGAGCAATTCGCGGCGGGCGCTGTTGAGGCGGCGCAGGCGCAGCCATTGGGTCGGCGCCATGCCGGTGTAGGTCTTGAACGCATGCTGCAACTGGCGCAGTGAAACCCCGGCCACCTGGGACAGTTCCAGCAGGTTGAGGTGTTCTTCCGGGGTGTCCGCCGCCCATTCCCCTACCCGTTTCATGATCGCCCGCTCTCCCGCACGACGCTGCAAGGCACCCTGGTCGAGGCCGACACAGGCGTTGTCGAGAATGAACAGACAGTCTTCCAGCAGTTGCTGGGTCAGCGCTTCGCGGCTCGGTGGATCGAAGGTCTGCGACAGCCGCGTCAAGGTCCCGCTGAGCCAGCGGCAGAACAGCGCGTTCTGCCGGGAGTTGAGCGGCGCCATGAACAGCCCTTCGAGTCGGGCGATGTCCAGGCTATGACGTTTTACGAACTCCGGCCCGAACACCACGGCGATTTCCTGGTAGTTCTCCGGGGTGATCCAGATGTTGCGACTTTCGCCATTCAACACGTACAGCGCGTTGTCGCCGCGATCGAAACAGAACGACAACGAACCCTGGGGCGCGCTGAAATTCTGCTCGACCCGGGTGTTCATCGACTCCTCGTAAATCTCCACGCCCTGCAGATCCAGATAGCGCACCCTGCCCGCGAAATGCCCCGGCGACATCTGTTGGTAATGCTGGACCCAGCCCGGCGTGGCGCGGATTTGCTCGGCGACATCTGCGGTGTTGAAGGCTTGGACCTGGAGTGAATTGGAACCTGTCATGGGGCGACCTTACGCACTCTTTTGGTGCGCTTCGTGCTGCTTAAAGTGGATAGATGGAACCGCAAGGCTCGCACAAGATAGACGTCAACGCGCTACAGGGGAAGTGTCCGGCGGATGAAACCGGCCTCCCCTGGCGTTAATAAAACCAATAACGAGGTCTTTATGAATGTCCCTTTCGATCAGCTGTTCACTTGGCTGAAAGATCACAAGATTACCGAAGTCGAGTGCGTCGTCAGCGACTTGACCGGCATTGCACGCGGCAAAATCGCACCCACCAACAAATTCCTGCATGAGCGAGGCATGCGCCTGCCGGAAAGTGTGCTGTTGCAAACGGTAACCGGGGACTTTGTCGACGACGACATCTACTACGACCTGCTCGACCCGGCCGACATCGACATGGTCTGCAAGCCGGATGCCGACGCCGTTTACGTGGTGCCGTGGGCCATCGAGCCGACCGCCATCGTGATCCACGACACCTTCGACAAGTTCGGCAACCCGATCGAACTGTCGCCGCGCAACGTGCTGAAGAAAGTCCTGCAGTTGTACACCGACAAAGGCTGGCGGCCGATCGTGGCGCCGGAAATGGAGTTCTACCTGACCCAGCGCTGCGAAGACCCGGACTTGCCGCTCAAGGCGCCGATGGGCCGTTCGGGCCGTGCCGAAAGCGGTCGGCAGTCGTTCTCCATCGATGCGGCCAACGAATTCGACCCGCTGTTCGAAGACGTCTACGACTGGTGTGAGCTGCAAGGTCTGGACCTCGACACGCTGATCCACGAAGACGGCCCGGCGCAGATGGAAATCAACTTCCGTCATGGCAACGCCCTGGACCTGGCCGACCAGATCACCGTGTTCAAGCGCACCATGCGTGAGGCGGCGCTCAAGCACAACGTGGCGGCAACCTTCATGGCCAAGCCGGTCGGCGATGAGCCGGGCAGCGCCATGCACCTTCACCAGAGCGTGGTGGACATTGCCACCGGCCAGCCGATCTTTGCCGATGCCGATGGCAACATGAGCGAGCTGTTCCTGCACCACATCGGTGGCTTGCAGAAGTACATCCCGAAAGTGCTGCCGATGTTCGCGCCGAACGTCAACTCGTTCCGCCGCTTCCTGCCGGACACCTCGGCACCGGTCAACGTCGAATGGGGCGAAGAAAACCGCACCGTCGGCCTGCGCGTGCCGACCTCAAGCCCGGACGCGATGCGCGTCGAGAACCGTCTGCCGGGCGCTGACGCCAACCCTTACCTGGCCATCGCCGCCAGCCTGCTGTGCGGTTACCTGGGCATGGTCGAGCGTATCGAGCCGAGCGCTGCGGTACAGGGCCGCGCCTATGAGCGTCGCAACCTGCGCCTGCCGATCACCATCGAGGACGCCCTGACCCAAATGGAAGAGTGCGACACCATCGGCCGCTACCTGGGCAGCAAGTTCGTGCGCGGCTATGTCGCGGTCAAACGCGCCGAGCATGAAAACTTCAAACGGGTGATCAGTTCGTGGGAGCGTGAGTTCCTGATGCTCAGCGTCTGAGATCTTCGCTGTCCGTAACGGCCTCATCGCGAGCAAGCTCGCTCCCACAGGGGAACGCATTTCAAATGTGGGAGCGAGCTTGCTCGCGATGAGGGCCGACAGACCACCAAAGAACCACCTGAACAATCCAATAATTCCAAGAAGGTATCGACATGCGTCTTTTGAAATCCATGGTCCCGGCCGCGCTGGCGGTTCTGTTCAGCGCCGTTGCCCAGGCCCAACCCCAGGTCAGCGTCTACAACTGGACCGACTACATCGGCGAAACCACCCTCGCCGACTTCCAGGCGAAAACCGGAATCAAGGTGATCTACGACGTATTCGATTCCAACGAAACCCTGGAAGGCAAGCTGCTTGCCGGTCGCACCGGGTATGACGTAGTAGTGCCGTCCAACCACTTCCTCGCCCGCCAGGTAAAGGCCGGCGCGTTCCTCAAGCTCGATCGCGAGCAGCTGCCGAACTTCAAGAACCTTGACCCGAAACTGCTGGCGCTGCTGGAGAAAAACGATCCGGGTAACGCGCACTCGGTACCGTACCTGTGGGGCACCAACGGCATCGGCTATAACGTCGACAAGGTCAAGGCTGTGTTGGGCATCGACAAGATCGACTCCTGGGCCGTGCTGTTCGAACCGGAAAACATCAAGAAGCTGAGCGCCTGCGGCGTGTCGATGATGGACTCGGCGGACGAAGTGTTCCCCGCGATGCTCAACTACATGGGCATGGACCCGCGCAGCGAAAACCCCGAGGACTTCAAAAAGGCCGAAGCCAAGCTGCTGCAGATCCGCCCCTACATCACCTACTTCCACTCCTCCAAGTACGTCTCGGACCTGGCCAACGGCGATATCTGCGTGGCCTTCGGTTACTCGGGTGACGTGTTCCAGGCCGCCAACCGCGCCAAGGAAGCCAAGAACGGCGTGAACATCGCCTACGCCATTCCCAAGGAAGGCGCCAATCTGTGGTTCGACTTGCTGGCCACCCCCGCCGACGCCAGCAATCCGAAAGAAGCCCACGCCTTTATCAACTACCTGCTGGACCCGCAAGTGATTGCCAAGGTCAGCGGATCGGTCGGTTATGCCAACCCGAATCCGGCCGCCAAGCAGTACATGGACCCTGAACTGGTCAGCAATCCCGAGGTTTATCCGTCCCAGGAAGTCCTCGACAAACTCTACATCTCCACCACGCCGCCGCAGTCGATCATGCGCCTGATGACCCGCTCGTGGAGCAAAGTGAAGTCCAACCAATGAATCAGTACACCAAGGAACACACCCTCTCCTATTACGCGGCGTCCGCCAGGGGCATGCGGCAGCGTCCCGCGCTGGCCTCGGATCTTGAGGCCGATGTCTGCGTGGTCGGCGCGGGTTTCACCGGCATCAACACCGCCATCGAACTGGCCCAGCGAGGGCTCTCGGTGGTCCTGCTGGAGGCCCGGCGGATTGGCTGGGGCGCCAGCGGGCGCAACGGCGGCCAGTTGATTCGTGGCATCGGTCATGACGTCAGCGGTTTCGCCAGGCACATCGGCACCGATGGCGTGCAATACCTGGAACATGCCGGGACCGAATCAGTGCGAGTCGTGGCCAATCGCATCCGCGAACACGGCATCGATTGCGACCTGCGCTGGGGCTTCTGTGAACTGGCCAATACGCCGGCCCAGTTCAACGCGTTGAAGGCCGAGCAGGCAGAGCTGATCGAGTCTGGCTATGCCTTTGAAACCCGGCTGGTCGCGTCGGAGCAAATTCGTGAGCAGGTGGTTAACTCCGGTGTGTATGCCGGTGGCCTGGTGGACATGGGCTCGGGGCATTTGCATCCACTGAACCTGGCGCTCGGTGAAGCGAAGGTCGCCGAGTCCCTTGGTGTGCAGATCTTCGAGCAGAGTCCGGTGCTGGAGTTGCTCCACGGCAGCACGGTGCAGGTCCGTTGCGCCGGCGGCACGGTGCGCGCCGGCACGCTGGTGCTGGCGTGCAACGCGCATCTCGAAGAGCTGGAACCGAAGCTCAGCGGCAAGGTGCTCCCGGCGGGCAGCTACATCATCGCCACCGAGCCGTTGTCGGAAGAGGCCGCGGCAAAACTGATCCCGCACAACCTCGCGTTGTGCGATCAGAAAGTCGGGCTGGATTACTACCGGCTCTCGGCTGACCGGCGCTTGCTGTTCGGTGGCGCGTGCCATTATTCCGGGCGTGATCCTTCGGACATCAGCGCCTACATGCGCCCGCAAATGCTCAAGGTGTTCCCGCAACTGGCCAATGTGCGCATCGACTTTCAGTGGGGCGGCAAGATCGGCATCTCGGCCAACCGCTTCCCGCAGGTCGGGCGCTTGAGCCAGCACCCGAACGTGTTCTACGCCCAGGGCTACTCTGGCCATGGCCTGAACGTGACCCACTGGTGCGCGAAGTTGTTGGGCGAAGCGATCCATGCCGGCCACAGTAAAGGCTTCGACGTGTTCAGTGCCGTGCCGCACATGACCTTCCCCGGCGGACGCGCCCTGCGTTCACCGTTGCTGGCCCTTGGCATGTTCTGGTATCGGATGCGGGAAGTGCTGGGTTGATCGGGTAAAGCACTGACCGCTGCTGCAGGCAATGCTGTTCAGTTAAGCGAATGTGGTCCTCTGTAGGAGCAAGCTCGCTCCTTCAATTTCCTTGACTGAACAGCATTGCGCCGCTGCAGGGCTAGTTTGGCATCGGAATGCTAATGCCTTCCTTCTTCAAATCGTCCCTAACCGACTGGAACTTCTGATACTTGGACAATTCGATCGGCCCGTCATAGGTCATGCTTTGCATCTTGCGAGGCGGATACTTGATGTAGGTCTGCATGAGTTTGTTGATCGCCTGACTGATCGGCACCATGGTCCAGGTACGCTCGGTGACGTTACTCATGAAGATGTCATAGCGCTCCTGTGGGTCTTGATACAAATCGAAGACCTGAGGCACCGTCGCCACGTACTTGGTGGCACCTTTCCAGCCCAGGTTGGTGTCCACCGCCAAGCCACCGGTTTGGGCGCCATCGTCGCCGCGCAGGTTGAACACGGCTTTGTAGTTGCCCACACGGGCGGCCCCTGGCGACAACTCGTTTTCGGTGAAGTAGAACCACTCTTTACGTGGGTTGGGGCCAGTGCCGGTAATCACCGGGGTCATGTCATAGCTGTCGAAAAAGATCGGCTGACCTTCGCGGTCCTTTTCCGGCAACTTGATACCGGCCACCGAGGCGAAGGTCGCCATCAAATCGAGGCCGCCGAGAATGTCGTGGTTCTTGGCGTTCGGTTTGATTTTTCCGGGCCAGGCCATGATCGCAGGCACCCGGTTACCGCCCTCGCGCACGGTGCCCTTGGTGCCCCGGAAAGGCGTGTAGCCCGCATCCGGGTAAACGTCCTGCCAGGCGCCGTTGTCGGTGGTGTAAACCACCAGCGTGTTCTTATCCAGGCCCAGCGCCTTGAGCTTGTCCATGATATGGCCGATGCGCGTATCCAGTTCGACCACCGAGTCGGCGTACTTGGACTTGGAAATCGACTTGTGGACGAACTCCGGTGCCGGCAGGTTCGGCTGGTGCACTTTCATGAAGTTGACGTTGATGAAAAACGGCTTGTCCGATTTGGCGGCAGTGTCGAGGAATTCCAGTGCAGCCTTTTCCACATAACCGTCGAAGTAGGGAATTCCGACTACACCGGGTTTGCCGTCGATGACCGGCGTATCAACATACTGGCCGTTGATCTTGAACTCTTCGACCGGCTTCTCTCCGGCCTTGCCCGAGAGTGCACCCTTGGTCACCTGGGCAAACATCGCCCGGGTTTCCGGGTCCATGTCGGGGAACCAGGTCGGGTCGGCGTAGGTGTAGGCATTGAGGTGATAGAGGCCGACGTACTTCATCACGTCATAGCCCTGGGCATTGGGCATCGCATAGTCGGCTTCACCCAGGTGCCACTTGCCGGTGAAGTAGGTCTCGTAACCACCGGTCTTGAGCACCGAGGCCAGCGTCCACTCCGCGGCGGGCAAACCACCGCCCTGACCCTGGAAGGCCACGGTGGTCATGCCGCTGCGATTGGGGATGCGCCCGGTCTGCATGGCGGCTCGCCCTGGCGTGCAACTCGGTTGTGCGTAGAACGAGTAAAAGGTTGTGCCTTCAGCGGCCAGTTCGTCGATGCTGGGTGTCGGCATGCCGCGGCCGACACCGCCGCCATAGGGCCCCAGATCCCCGTAACCGGTGTCGTCGGACACGATGAACAGGATATTGGGTTTTTCTGTTTGTGCTGCCTGGGCCATGCCGTTAAGCGCTATCAGTAATGAACCTGCTATGTAGAACCTTGAGCGATGCGAGAGTCTATTCATGGCGACCTTCCTTTATCGGGACGGATCCTTGTGGCCGGCTACGTGTTTTCAAGTAATCCGAGACCGGACCCTGGTGAGTTACCCCAAAACCATGCCCTCTGGTTAGTTCCAAGCATTCAACTGCCAAAAAAATGAAAAGCCTGTTGCTACTCAAGGCACCCGAGTCAGCCTAGTACGGTTATTATCAAAACGCGCATTGCAAGCAAAAGAATTCAAAATCGTTCGTCGCTGGTTTCCCCATGAAATACCTTGGGTCGAGGCATTCCCGGGCGGCGGATAGTGTTAAGGTTGCGACATTCGATTTGCTCAATCGCAAGTCACCTCTATATTGAGGGGGTGCTCTGAACTTCCTGCCTTCTGTCGAGCTTGCCCCATGGCATCTACTGATCAACTGATCATCTGCGAGCACTGCGACAGCGTTTACCAGAAAGTCACGCTCGCCAAACATCAGAAAACCCTGTGTACGCGCTGCGGCGGCGTACTTCAACGCTATAACGGCCTCACGGTGGAACAGCGTCTCGCCTTGACCTTCACAGCGTTGATGCTCTGGATATTCGCCAATTTCTATCCGGTGATGAGCATCAGTCTCAAGGGCGTGAAGAACAGTGCAACGCTCTGGGACTCGGTGCTTGCCCTGAGCCTGGGACCTATCACGTTCATCGCCATGGTGGCGGCAATCGCCATGGTCATCGCGCCGGTTTTCCAGCTGTTGCTGCTGATCTGGGTGCTGGGCTTCGCCCTCGCCCGGCAACGCTCGCCCGGATTCAAATTCTGCATGCGCTGGCTGGAAACCCTGAGGCCCTGGAGCATGCTCGAGGTCTGCCTGTTGGGCGCCATGGTCGCGGTGATCAAGCTCGCCGGTCTGCTCGATGTGCTACCCGGCATAGGGCTGTTCGCCCTGGCGGCGCTGAGCCTGATGATGATCCGTATCGCCGGGCGCGATATCCGCGAACTATGGGACATCCTATGAGCACGCCTCCGTACGCCGACGAGCTCAACCTGTGCCTGTGTCATACCTGCGGATTCGCCTGCGACATGACGGGCGAACCTCACGAATGTGAACGCTGTGGCGCGCCTTTGCATCGACGCAAAACCAATGCCTTGAACCGGACCTGGGCCTACATGATCGCCGCCCTGGTGTTTTACATCCCCGCCAATTTGCTGCCGGTAATGAACACTAAAATGGTCGGCCATGGCGCCGACAGCACGATCATGAGCGGCGTGCTGGAGTTCTGGGAAGCCGGAGCCTGGGACATCGCCCTGATCATTTTCATTGCCAGTATCGCGGTGCCGGGCATCAAGTTCGTCGCCATCACGCTGCTGCTGGTCACCGTGCAACGCGACAGCGAGTGGGCACGCAAAGAGCGGTCGACGCTGTACCGCTTCGTCGAGGTCATCGGTTACTGGTCGATGCTCGATGTGATCGTGGTCGCCCTGGTGGCCTCGCTGGTGAAATTCCAGGCCCTGGCCGACATCGAACCGCGCCCGGGCATTCTGTTTTTTGGTCTGGTGGTGGTGTTCACCATGCTGTCGGCCATGAGTTTCGATCCACGCATGATCTGGGATAAAGAACGGGAAAACCCACACAATGAGGAGGTCACGGATGAAGTCACAAGCCACTGACGGGCCGCAAGCCCTCGGGCCGGCACCGATCAAGACCAGCCGTTTCAGCGTTTCGCTGGTCTGGATCGTACCGATCGTCGCGGTGCTGGTGGGTATTTCGCTGGTGGTTCACAGCATTCTGCAACAAGGCCCGACCATCGTTGTCACGTTCAAGACCGGGGACGGCCTGACCGCGAATAAAACCGAGGTCAAATACCGCAATGTCGTGATCGGTCATGTCTCCGATGTGGAGCTGAGCGCTGACCAGAAGAGCGTCAACGCCACCATCAAACTGGAAAAACAGGCCGAAAGCTTTACCCGCGAAGACTCGCAGTTCTGGGTCGTGCGGCCGCGCATTGGCGCTGGCGGTGTGTCGGGCATCGATACGCTGCTGTCGGGCGATTACATCGGTGCCGATATCGGCCAGGCCAACGGCCGGGCAAAACACTTCAAGGGGCTGGAGAATCCGCCGCCTATCACCTACGGCGAGCCGGGCAAGCGTTTCACCCTGTTCACACAGGATCTGGGGTCGCTGGATATCGGCTCTCCGGTCTACTACCGCAAGATCCCGGTGGGTCAGGTGGTGGCCTACGCGCTGGACCCGGATGGCAAAGGCGTGAACATCGAGCTGTTCATCCATGCACCCAACGACAAGTACGTCACCGAAAACACCCGTTTCTGGAACGCCAGCGGCATTGACGTGAACGTCGGCGCCAACGGTTTTGCGGTCAAGACCGAATCGTTGTCTTCCTTGCTGGTGGGCGGTATTGCCTTCCGCGCACCCGACTACAGCCCTGACGATAAACCTGCGGCTGCCGAGTACGCCTACGAACTGTTCGAAGACCAGCAAACCGCCCTCGCCCCGCCTAACGGCAAACCGCAGTACCTGGCCATGCGTTTCGACCAGGCAATGCGCGGGCTCAAGGTCGATGCACCGGTGGAATTCCTCGGCGTGGATATCGGCAAGGTGGTGGCGGTCAATCTCGATTACGACGAGAAAACACGCTCCTTTCCGGTCAACGTCGGCATCGTGATTTACCCGCAACGCCTGGGCCAGGCCCACCTCAAAATGCTCAAGGCGCTCAATCATGACCCCAATGACGAAGCCGGCAGTGTGCGTCTGATCGGCACCTTTATCGAAAACGGCCTGCGTGCCCAGGCCCGCACTGGCAACTTCCTGACCGGTCAGTTGTACATCTCCCTGGACTTCTACCCCAAGGCTGACAAAGTCGCCTTCGATACAAAGGCTCGCCCGGTCATGATTCCGACCCTTCCCGGCAGCCTCGAGCAGTTGCAGGAAAAACTCGAATCCATGGTCGACAAGATCAACAAACTGCCGATCGAGCGTATTGCCGGCAATCTCGACGGCAATCTCGTCGAACTGCGCAAAGGCATGATGCAATTCAACGGCAAGATCCTGCCTGGCGTGCAGACCACCTTGGCGGACGTCAGCAAGACCCTGGTAACGGCCAATTCGACCTTGCAATCCGCGAGTTCGACCTTGGCCGAGGATTCACCGCAACGGGAAAAATTGGGGCAAACCCTGGATGAACTGGGACGCACGTCGAGATCCTTGCGTGATCTTTCGGATTACCTGGGACGGCATCCGGAATCGCTGCTTCGCGGCCGTCCGAACAATGCCGCGCCCGTGGATCTGCAAGGGCCACCGCGCAATTGAACACAGGAGCAACACCCATGGCTTTTCCGCTGAAGCTCACACTGGTCACCGCGATGTTGCTGCTCGCCGCTTGCCGCAGTGACCCGATTCACTTCCACACCCTGACCCCGGCCCAGGCGGGCGATCACTCAAGGACCAGCGTCGGGGCGATTCAGATCGAGACGATCAGCGTGCCGCCCCAGGTCGATCGTGCGCAGATCGTCATTCGCGAGGGCAACAGTGGCCTGGCGATCCTGGAATCCCAATGGTGGGCCGCGACTCTCGTGGACGAATTGCGCAGTGCGCTGGCCGATCAATTGAGTAACAGTCCTGCAAAAGGCAAATATTCGGTGCGGGTCGATGTGCAGCGTTTTGACTCGGTCCCCGGTCAATACGCGTTGATGGACGTGGAATGGCGCCTGCGCAGTGTCGGCATCGGTGACACGGCACGGGTGATTTGCCGCAGCACCTTGCAAACGCCGTCAGGCGCGAACATCGATGACCTAGTGCTTGCCCAGCAAAACAACGTCAAACGGCTGGCCGCGCTGATCAGCCAGGCTGCCGCCAGACCACAGGCGAACTGCCCTTCGCCCTGAACGGGTTTCCTCTCTGGGGATTAACGGTGGCAAGTTCGTCGTTAATCCCATTCCTTATGTCCCTTCTGTTTCCCGCTGTCATTCCCCGCTGGAGTACAAGAGAAAAAATCCGGTAACAGATTAATTACCCACCGCAACCCCCTCTGCAATTTTTTCACATTCCTTTCACCGCTCCGACACCTGCTCTGATTTAACGTGGGCCGCAATTAATTCGCTGACTTAGTCTCGGCGGTCATTTTTCGCGCTGTTTCAAGTGTTGTTTAACAGCACTTCCCTGGCGCTCCAATCGGTGGACAAACTTGGTCAACTCCGTCTCGCGTAAACCGTCTTCGCGTCTGTCTAAATCGGTCGCGGCCATTGGTGCATTGACCCTTGCCGTGCTTGCCACCTGTTTTGTCCTGTGGCCGAAATCACCGGCCAACCTGGCGCATGAGGGCGCGCAAGCCCGGACCCAATTGCTGCAACTATGGGGTGCCGGCGAGATCGCGGTGCTGGTTCGTCATGCCGAGCGGTGCGACCGTTCCAGCAATCCTTGCCTGGGCCCGGCCGACGGTATCACCCGTGTCGGCAGTGAAGCGGCCGCCGGTGTCGGGCAAGGCCTGGCACGCCTGGGCTTGACGCAAACCGACATCCTCACCAGCCCGGTGACGCGCACCGTGCAGACCGCACATTACATGTTCAACAGCGACCCGCGGACCCAGGAGTGGCTGGCGACCTGCGGCACGACCCTGCGTAACGATGTCGTGGCGCACAAGGTGGCACACCGTAACCTGGTGCTGATGACCCACAGCGGTTGCATCGCTGATTTTGAAAAGCAGACAGGCTTCAAGCATTCGGCGAAGGACGCCGAGTACACCAGCGCGCTGTTTGTCCACATCGATGGTCATGGGCAACTGCAAGTGCTCGGCATTGTGAATGCCGAAGACTGGAACACCCTATTACAAGAAAAGAACTGAAATCATTACCGACCGAAAACTTTGGCACAAAGTTGTTTCAAGCCGGACTGAATGGAACCTGAACACAACAGCGAGAGGTGTGATTGAACTTCTCGCTGTTCGATATCATTCCGGTTGTATCTCTCATTAGCTTCAAACTGCCACCTCAGCGCCAAGGTCGAGACATGACGTCAATTCAGCCACTGCCGGATTTTGCTGGCCACTCTTCCCGCCTGTACGTCCCCCCCGCACCGACCAACGAGCGTAGCGAGCGCTGGATGCTATTGGCGTTGTTACTGGCGTTCATCGTGTTCTACTTGCTGCCGCTGATGAGCCACGGCCTGTGGATTCCCGATGAAACCCGTTATGCCCAGATCAGCCAGGAAATGCTGCAAGGCGGGAACTGGGTCTCGCCGCATTTCATGGGCCTGCGTTATTTCGAAAAACCGATTGCCGGGTACTGGATGATTGCCATCGGCCAGGCGGTGTTTGGTGACAATCTGTTCGGGGTGCGCATCGCGTCAGCGTTGAGTACCGGGCTGAGCGTGTGGCTGACCTACCTGATTGCCCGCCGGTTCTGGCGCGATCCGCGCAAAAGCTGCGCCTGCGCGCTGCTCTACATGAGCTTCGGGCTGATTGCCGGTCAGGCCGGGTACGCCAACCTCGATCCGCAGTTCACCCTGTGGGTCAACCTGAGCCTGGTTTCCCTGTGGTTTGCCATCGACAGTCGCAGCACTCGCACCCGCCTCGGATTCTGGGCGGTGCTGGGCATCGCCTGCGGCATGGGCTTCATGACCAAGGGCTTTCTGGCCTGGCTGCTGCCGGCGGTGATCGCCCTACCCTACATGCTCTGGCAGCGTCGCATGGGCGAACTGTTGCGCTACGGGCCACTGGCTATTGTGGTCG
Organism: Pseudomonas sp. IT-196MI5; assembly: GCF_949767415.1. Classification (NCBI taxonomy): domain Bacteria; kingdom Pseudomonadati; phylum Pseudomonadota; class Gammaproteobacteria; order Pseudomonadales; family Pseudomonadaceae; genus Pseudomonas; species Pseudomonas sp. IT-196MI5. The sequence continues at coordinate 23,768 of NZ_CATKPZ010000010.1, read as the reverse complement.
CCGCGGCCGTCTGCCTGCCCTGGGCATTGGCCATTCATCATCAGGAACCGGACTTCTGGAATTTCTTCTTCTGGAACGAGCACGTACGCCGCTTCGCCGCCGACAATGCGCAACACGCCCGTCCGTGGTGGTTCTACCTGCCGATGCTGGTCGTTTCCGCCCTGCCCTGGACTGTGTTGTTGCCGACAACGTTCATCCAGGCCTGGAACAACAAGCGTCAGCCCGTCGGCGGATTTCTCCTGCTCTGGTTGTTGTTGCCATTGGCGATTTTCAGCATGAGCAGCGGCAAGCTGCCGACCTACATCATGCCGTGCCTGTTACCGCTGGCGCTGCTGATGGGCCATGCGCTGACCGGCCTGCTGGAACAGGCACGGGAACGGACGATTCGCGTCAACGGCTGGCTCAACGTGGTCATTGCCACGGTGGCCTTGATCGCTTTGCTGTACCTGCAACTGAGCAAAGAGATTTTCGAGAATACCGAGATGTTCAGCCTGTCCCTGGCGTTCATCGTGCTGCTGGGCTGGATCATCGTTAACGTACTGCAAATCCTGCGGCCATTGACGTTATGGGCGATGCCGGCCCTCGGCATCTGGCTGCTGGTGGCGCTGCTGCCCGCCGCCATGCCGGGCCAGATCGTCGACAGCAAGATGCCCGACCGGTTTATCGCCGAACACCTGGACAGCTTGAACCAGACTACCTCGCTGCTGAGCAACGACCTGGGCGCGGCCTCGGCCTTGTCGTGGCTGACCAGACGACCGGAAGTAGCGCTCTACAATGTCGTGGGTGAAATGAAATACGGCCTGCGGGATCCCGCCGCCGTCTCGCGCAAAGTGACCCTGCAAGAGGTCGGACACTGGATGACCGAGGCGCGTAAAAAGGGCTCGGTCGGGGTGGTGATGAGGGTCAACAGCGTCGATGAAATTCAGGAAGTCGAGGCGCTGCCCACCGACGGAAAACGCTATCAGCGCGGCAACCTGCAAGTCCTGATCTTCCCGCAAATCCAGCCCTGACAAGCAAGACGCAAAAAAACCGAGACGTCGAACCGGCTTTTCATTTTTTTGCAGGTGAGTGCCAAAGGCACGACAAAAGGCAGTCGAGGGCAGCGCCATATTCTGATCGAAGACATCGTTTGATCGACGAGTCGAACCACAGTGGGCACAACGCTGCTAATCTGAATGAAAATTACATGTATTTACGGTTTTTTTTACGTTATTTTCTCATTTGGATCTCTACATTCCCTGCAATTCAAATCATGCAAATGATTCGCATTGATTTACAAGCGTTTCAATGCGTATGACTTTCAAAAAAATGCACCAGGAGCAGCCCGCAGAATGATTCCCAACATCCCTTCGTTCTTGAAAAAGGCCCTGCTGGCCACTGCTTTGCTGAGCGCTGGCCAGGTCTATGCCGCCGACTCCGTCGGTATCGTGGTGTACAACGCGCAACACGAAGGCCTGACCAAGGCCTGGGTCGAGGGCTTCACTCAGGAAACCGGTATTCCCGTCACCCTGCGTAACGGCGATGACACCGAGATGGGCAACCAGATCGTGCAGGAAGGCGCAGCTTCTCCGGCGGACGTATTCCTGACCGAAAACTCCCCGGCCATGGTGCTGGTCGACAACGCCGGGCTGTTTGCGCCGGTCGATAAAGCCACGCTGGAGCAGGTTGATTCCGCCTACCGCCCGGCCCACGGCAAATGGGTCGGGATCGCCGCGCGCTCTACGGTGTTCGTCTATAACCCGAGCAAACTGTCGGAAGCCGACCTGCCGAAATCGATCATGGACCTGGCTTCGCCAAGCTGGAAGGGTCGCTGGGCTGCCTCGCCAGGCGGAGCTGACTTCCAGGCCATCGTCGCGGCCATCCTGGAACAAAAGGGTGAAGCCGCCACGCTTGAGTGGCTCAAGGCCATGAAAACCAACTACGCCAACTACCGTGGCAACAGCTCGGTACTCAAGGCGGTGAATGCCGGGCAGATCGACAGCGGCGTGATCTACCACTATTACAGCCTGGTGGATCAGTCAAAGACCGGCGAAAACAGCAAAAACACCGCCCTGCACTATTTCAAGCACAAAGATCCGGGCGCTTTTGTTAGCATCTCCGGCGGCGGCGTCCTCGCTTCCAGCCAACACAAAGAACAAGCCCAAGCGTTTCTCAAATACATTACCGGCAAGGATGGCCAGGCCGTCCTGAAGAACGGCAAGTCGTTTGAGTACGCCGTGGGCAAGAACGCTGAATCCAACCCTAAACTGGTGCCTCTGCAGCAACTCGACGCGCCGACTGTCGATGCTTCGAAACTCGACAGCAAAAAAGCCGTGGAGCTGATGACACAGGCCGGACTGCTCTAATTGATACCTGAAACCCTGCCTGCGGGCGTCGTTGAGGCGACACCCGCACATTTGCGCCGACGATCCCGCGGAGTCTTTGCGGGACGTGGCGGTGTATGGGTGATCGGTCTGTCGGTGCTCGTTTCATTACTGGCGCTGCTACCGATCGCTTACGTTGTTGGCGTGTCCCTGCAGACAGGCTGGTCAACCGTCGTGACCCTGGTGTTCCGCCCCCGGGTTGGCGAACTGCTGATCAATACCGTATTGCTGGTGCTGCTGACGATTCCGTTGTGCGTGGCACTGGGGGTGACACTGGCGTGGCTCACAGAACGTACAAATTTGCCCGGACGGCGCTGGTGGTCGTTGTTGGCCACGGCACCGCTGGCGGTGCCCGCGTTCGTTCACAGCTACGCCTGGGTCAGCCTGGTACCACCGATTCACGGCTTGTTTGCCGGTGTCCTGGTCTCGGTCATCGCCTACTTCCCGTTCCTGTATTTGCCGGTGGCGGCCACCTTGCGCCGGCTCGACCCGGCCATTGAAGACGTCGCCGAATCCATGGGGCTAAAACCCTGGAAAGTGTTTTTCCGCGTGGTACTGCCGCAATTGCGTCTGGCGATCTGCGGTGGCGCCTTGCTGGTCGGCCTGCACCTTCTGGCCGAATACGGCCTGTACGCGATGATCCGCTTCGACACTTTTACCACCGCGATCTTCGATCAGTTCAAGTCGACCTTCAACGGCGCAGCGGCGCACATGCTGGCCAGCGTGCTGGCGTTGTGTTGCCTGGCGATGTTGACGGCCGAATCCGCCGCCCGGGGGTCCGCCCGTTACGCCCGCGTCGGTTCGGGAAGCGCCCGGGAGCAACGGGTCGTGTGCCTGAAACCGGTATCCACCCTGCTCTCCCTGTCGCTGCAAATCGTGACCTGCGCCCTGGCCCTGGGCGTGCCCTTGATCACCTTGGGTAAATGGCTGATCGCCGGGGGCATGGAAGTCTGGGACATGGCCGAATTGCTTCCCGCGCTGGAGCAAACCCTGCTGCTTGGCGTCGCTGGCGCGGCGCTGACCACTTGCGCAGCGATCCCGATCGCCTGGCTGTCGATCCGCTACCCCGGCCGACTGCAACGAGTGCTGGAAAGCTGCAACTACATCACCAGTTCCCTGCCGGGAATTATCGTGGCGCTGGCACTGGTGACCATCACGATCCATTTTGCCCGGCCGATTTACCAGACCACCTTCACCGTGCTGCTGGCGTACCTGCTGATGTTCTTGCCTCGCGCCCTGGTGAGCCTGCGCGCAGGCATTGCCCAGGCCCCGGTGGAACTGGAAAACATTGCCCGCAGCCTGGGCCGCTCGCCGGCCCGGGCCCTGTGGCTGATCACCTTGCGCCTGGCCGCGCCGGGGGCTGCCGCCGGCGCGGCGCTGGTGTTCCTGGCGATCACCAACGAATTGACCGCCACCCTGCTGCTGTCCCCGAATGGCACGCGCACCCTGGCGACCGGATTCTGGGCCATGACCAGCGAAATCGATTACGCGGCCGCTGCGCCTTACGCCTTATTGATGGTTGTGCTGTCGCTTCCGTTGACCGGACTTCTTTATCACCAATCGAAAAAAACGGCTGGCCGATGAACACTCTTGAATTGAATGCCCTCTACAAGTCCTATGGCGCCCATTGCGCCCTGGACAACGTCAGCCTGTCGGTGCCCAGCGGCAGTCGCACGGTGATCGTCGGTCCTTCCGGCTCCGGTAAAACCACGTTACTGCGGATGATTGCCGGCTTCGAATTCCCCGACGCCGGACGTCTTTCGTTCAATGGTCAGACCCTGGTCGACGGCACCCACGAAGTGCCGGCCCATCAACGTCTGATTGGCTATGTGCCACAGGATGGCGCACTCTTTCCACACATGACCGTGGCCGCGAACATCGGCTTCGGCCTGGCGACCAAGGGCACTGAAAAACTACAGCGAATCGCCGAACTGATGGACAGCGTGGCGCTGGACGCGAAGATGGCCGAGCGCTGGCCTCACGAATTGTCCGGCGGCCAGCAGCAGCGCGTGGCCCTGGCCCGGGCGTTGGCGCAACAACCACGGCTGATGTTGCTGGACGAGCCGTTCTCGGCGCTCGATACCGGATTGCGCGCGGCAATGCGCAAGATGGTTGCGCGACTGCTGGAAGACGCGGGCGTCACCACCATTCTGGTCACCCATGACCAGAGTGAAGCCCTGTCGTTCGCCGACCAGTTGGCAGTGATGCGCCATGGCCGATTGGTCCAGTCAGGGCACCCGCTGGACCTTTATCGCTATCCCGAAGACGAACAGACCGCGCTGTTTCTGGGGGATGCCGTGGTCATGCCCGCGCGCATCGAGGCCGGTTGGGCCCATTGCGACCTGGGGCGGATACCGGTCAACAACCACCGCAACAACTGCTCGGCGCAGATCATGCTGCGCCCCGAACAGCTGCAACTGGCCAGCATCCTGCCCAGCGACCCGCAAGACAGCGGTTGCCGGGCCGTGGTCACCGACCGGGACTTCAGCGGCAACACCTGCACGCTGACGGTGGAACTCCAGCCATTGACCAGCCGCGAGCAACCGGGCCGATCACTGCTGGTGCGCAGTTCGGGCATGTATGCACCACCCGCCGGCAGCTCGGTTCAGGTCTCGACCATCGGCCATGCCCATGTGCTGAGCGAGGTGTGATCGTTCACAGATCGAATCGATCCACCGCCCGACGCCGCTCGTTGTCATCGCGCACATCGTAGTTGGCCGTGGTCTGGATGTTGCTGTGATGTGCCAGTTTTTGCGCAATCGACAAGTCATGCTCTTCGATCACCCGGGTTATGAATGAACGCCGGAAATCGTGGGGCATGATTTTCACCCCAACCTGCGCGCCCCGTTGCCGGGCGATGTAGTAAATCGCGTGTTTGGTGATGCGCTCACGGGTGATATGGCTGCCCCGGCGGATGCGATTGAACAGAAACGGGTCGTCCGCCTCTCCTTCCTTGAGCAACGAACGACGCAGCTCGAGCCAGGCTTCAAGCTTGGCGAAGGCCCAGGCCGGGGCGTACTTGATCAACTGCTTGTTGCCCTTGGCCGTCACTCGCAGGCTGCGCTCGGTGAAATCGACCTGGTCCAGTTCCAGGTTCACCGATTCGGATTTGCGCATTCCCGAACCGTACAGAATCCCGATGATTGCTGCATCCCGCAGGCCTTGCGGCCGCGGATCGGCGGCGCAGACCGCCATCAATTCCTGAATCAGCGTGCGCCTGAGGTTGCGCCCCTGGGACAGCCGTGTACCGGCCATGCCCTTCACCGTACGCATCTTCAACAGATGGTCCTGAGAGATCAGGCTCATGCGCCACGCTTCATTCATCACCCCGCGCACCGCGTTGACATACAGCGAGGAGGTATTCGGCGCATAACCATCCGAACGCAAAGTGGCCACCAGCGCGATCACGTCTTCGGGCTGCAAGTTGTGCCAGGGTATCTCCTCGATATCGTGATCTTCGAAACCCAGGCGGTCGGCGGCATCCTGCAGCACATAACGCATGGTCAGTTGGCTGGACGGCGCCAGTCGCGCCAGATACAGGGTCAGCGGATTGGTGAGGGGTAAACTTGAGTCAGTAACAGGTAAGTCAATCAAACGAAACGGCCTTGAATGTAAACAGTTCAATGAAGCAACTAAGAAGTGAAATAACGATGATGTAAAAGACATTACAGCTGTAGGACTTTTCCCAAGAACCGCCATACATGCGGGAAGTCTGAACAGCGGCTTAATAGCTTTCAGATAAACGATTCCCCAACCGTTTTTTCATGTTCCTTTCACAAAATCGGGCATAACCTTCTATAGAATCGGCGCAGCCCAGATGGACGTCCAACCTGCCGGCCATGGCGAAAAAAGTCAACTGATGCAATTTTTTACCTCCATCCAGTAACTGGTTGATTTGATGCAGGTTCTGATTTAGCGTCTAGGCTGATTTTTGGATCCCTTTTAGCCTCAAAGGCTATTTACGTTTTCAGCCCCAGAGGTGCCCATGAGTCAGGCGTTTCTCCCTTTCTCCCGTCCCAGCATCGGCGACGAAGAAATCGCGGCCGTAGAACAAGTATTGCGCTCCGGGTGGATCACTACCGGACCGAAGAACCAGGCACTGGAAGAACACTTCGCCAACTACGTCGGTTGCCGGCATGCCGTGGCACTTTCCTCGGCCACCGGCGGGATGCATATCACCCTGCTGGCATTGGGTGTCGGTCCCGGCGATGAAGTCATTACACCTTCGCAGACCTGGGTTTCCACCGCCAACATGATCACCCTGCTGGGTGCCACGCCGGTGTTCGTCGACATCGACCGCGACACGCTGATGACCGACGTGACCGCTATCGAAGCGGCGATCACTTCGCGCACCAAAGCCATTATCCCGGTGCATTACGCCGGCGCGGCATTCGACCTCGATCCGCTCTACGCCCTGGCCGACAAACACGGCATTGTCGTGATCGAAGACGCCGCCCACGCGGCAGGCACTTTCTATAAAGGTCGTCACGTCGGTTCCAAAGGCACGGCGATTTTCTCGTTCCACGCGATCAAGAACATGACCTGCGCCGAAGGCGCCATGTTCGTCAGCGACGATGAAGCCCTGGCCTCGCGGGTACGCATGCTCAAGTTTCACGGGCTGGGGGTTGATGCCTACGACCGCCTGACCCACGGCCGCAAGCCCCAGGCCCAAGTGGTCGAACCCGGCTTCAAGTACAACCTGGCTGACATCAACGCGGCCATCGCACTGGTGCAACTGGAACGCCTGGACGAGATCAACGCCAGGCGCACTCAACTGGCCCAGACCTACTTGCAGCGCCTGGAAGGCTTGCCGGTGCAACCGCTGGCTGTCCCCGCTTACTCGCAAAAGCACGCCTGGCACCTGTTCATCCTGCGCATCGACGCCGAGCGGTGCGGGCTGGATCGCGAAGCGTTCATGAAAGCGCTCCAGGAACAGAATGTCGGCACCGGCATTCACTTCATCGCCACACACCTGCACACCTACTACCGCCAGCGTTACCCTAACCTGTACCTGCCCAACACCGAATGGAATTCGGCGCGGCTGTGTTCGATCCCGTTATTCCCCGACATGACCACCGATGATGTCGAGCGCGTCGTCGCTGCCATCGAAAACTGCATGGACAGAAGCCTTTGAGACCTTACCCAATCAATTTCGTTTCGATCGTCATTCCGGTCTACAACGAACAGGAAAGCCTGCCTGAGTTGCTTCGGCGCACCGAAGCGGCCTGCCAGCAGTTGCACCAGGCCTATGAAATCGTGCTGGTCGACGACGGCAGTCGCGACGACTCCGCACAGATCCTTGAAGACGCCGCCTCCCGCGAAGGCAGCCCGGTGGTGGCGGTGATCCTCAACCGCAACTACGGCCAGCACGCGGCGATCATGGCCGGTTTCGAGCAGTGCAAGGGCGATGTCGTCATCACCCTCGATGCCGACCTGCAAAACCCGCCCGAAGAAATCCCGCGGCTGGTGGCCCAGGCCGAACTTGGCTATGACGTCGTCGCGACGGTACGCAACAACCGTCAGGATTCGGCCTTGCGCCGCTGGCCATCGAAGCTGATCAACCTGGCCGTGAAGCGTTCCACCGGCGTAGCCATGAGCGACTACGGCTGCATGCTCCGCGCCTACCGACGCACCATCGTCGACGCCATGCTCGCCTGCCGTGAACGCAGCACCTTCATTCCGATCCTGGCCAACAGCTTTGCCCGCCACACCACGGAAATCCCCGTGACCCACGCCGAGCGTGAACACGGCGATTCCAAGTACAGCCCCATGCGCCTGATCAACCTGATGTTCGACCTGGTCACCTGCATGACCACCACGCCGCTGCGACTGCTGAGCATCGTCGGCGTCGGCATGGCGGCCCTGGGCGTGCTGTTCGCCATCACGCTGATCCTGTTGCGCCTGGTGTTCGGTGCCGGCTGGGCTGGTGGCGGTACCTTCGTACTGTTCGCCGTGCTGTTCGTCTTCACCGGTGGTCAATTCATCGGCATGGGCCTGTTGGGTGAATACCTGGGCCGCATGTACAGCGACGTGCGCGCACGTCCGCGCTTCTTCATTGAAAAGGTGCTGCGTAGCGAGCCCGAATCCCCTGCTTCCGTTGTTACCGTCGACGGCCTTACTTCCACTTCTTCAGATCAGGTTCCTTCATGAGTGCAAAAGCTGTTGTCTTCGCCTATCACGATATTGGCTGCGCCGGCATCGAATCCCTGCTCTCCACAGGGTTTGAGATCGCTGCGGTGTTCACTCACGCCGACGATCCGAAGGAGAACGCGTTCTACGGTTCCGTCGCACAGCTGTGCGCCCGCCACGGCATTGCCGTGCATGCACCGGAAGACGCCAACCATCCGTTGTGGATCGAGCGTATCGCCAAGCTCGATCCCGACTACATTTTCTCCTTCTACTACCGCAACCTGCTGAGCGAAGCGCTGCTGGCGACGGCGCGCAAAGGCGCGTTCAACCTGCACGGTTCCCTGCTGCCACGCTACCGCGGCCGCGCACCGGCCAACTGGGTGCTGGTCAACGGCGAAACGGAAACCGGCGTGACCCTGCACCGCATGGTCAAGCGTGCCGATGCGGGCGCCATCGTCGCCCAGCGAAAGGTCGCAATCGAGCGCAGCGACACCGCGCTGAGCCTGCACGGCAAATTGCGCACCGCCGCCGCTGAACTGTTACGCGACACTCTGCCGGCACTGCTGCAAGGCAAGATCAGCGAAACACCGCAAGACGAATCCAGTGCGACGGTGTTCGGCCGTCGCACTCCGGCTGACGGCAAACTGGTCTGGGCCAAACCGGCCGAAGAACTGTTCAACCTCGTCCGTGCCGTGACCCAGCCGTACCCGGGTGCCTTCTGTGCGGTAGGCGAGCACAAGCTGATTGTCTGGAGCGCTGAACTCGCCAAGGGCAACGAAGGCCTGGCGCCGGGCCGCGTCATCAGCGTCGACCCGCTGCGCATCGCCTGCGGTCAAGACTCGCTGATCATCAACGCCGGCCAGCGCAACGACAACGGTCTGTACCTGAGCGGTCCGCAACTGGCCAATGAACTGGGCCTGGTGGACGGTTCCGTGCTGCGCGGTGCCGAATCCGGCCGTGCCCCGCGTCGCACCCGCGTGCTGATCCTTGGCGTCAACGGCTTCATCGGCAACCACTTGTCCGAGCGCCTGCTGCGTGACGACCGCTACGAGGTCTACGGCCTGGACATCGGTTCGGACGCCATCGAGCGCCTGCGCAGCCACCCGAACTTCCACTTCGTCGAAGGCGACATCAGCATCCACTCCGAGTGGATCGAGTACCACATCAAGAAGTGCGACGTGGTACTGCCGCTGGTGGCGATCGCCACGCCAATCGAATACACCCGTAACCCGTTGCGCGTGTTCGAACTGGACTTCGAAGAAAACCTGAAGCTGGTTCGCTACTGCGTCAAGTACAACAAGCGCGTGATCTTCCCGTCGACCTCGGAAGTCTATGGCATGTGCCAGGACAACAACTTCGACGAAGACAACTCCAACCTGGTGGTCGGTCCGATCAACAAACAGCGCTGGATCTACTCGGTCTCCAAGCAACTGCTGGACCGCGTGATCTGGGCTTATGGCCAGAAGGGCCTGAACTTCACCCTGTTCCGTCCGTTCAACTGGATGGGTCCACGCCTGGACCGTCTGGATTCGGCCCGTATCGGCAGTTCCCGCGCCATTACCCAGCTGATCCTGAATCTGGTGGAAGGTACGCCGATTCGCCTGTTCGACGGCGGCGAGCAAAAACGCTGCTTCACCGACATCGCCGACGGTGTGGAAGCCCTGGCGCGGATCATCGATAACGACAACGATGTCTGCAATGGCCAGATCATCAACATCGGCAACCCGGAAAACGAGGCCAGCATCCGTCAGTTGGGCGAAGAGCTGCTGCGTCAGTTCGAAGCGCACCCACTGCGCGCCAACTTCCCTCCGTTCGCCGGTTTCCGCGACATCGAGAGCAAGGCGTTCTACGGCACAGGTTATCAGGACGTGTCCCACCGCAAGCCAAGCATCGCCAACGCCAAGCGTCTGCTGGACTGGACGCCAACCGTCGAGATGAGCGAAACCATCGGCAACACCCTGGACTTCTTCCTGCGCGAGGCCATGCTCGAAATCGCGGACAAGCGCTGATGCAGGCGGGACTGCGGATTGATGTCGACACCTACCGGGGCACCCGTGAAGGGGTGCCCCGGTTGCTGGAGATCCTTGATGAAGCGCAGGTCAAGGCGACGTTCTTCTTCAGTGTCGGGCCGGACAACATGGGGCGCCACTTGTGGCGCCTCATCCGTCCACAGTTTCTCTGGAAAATGCTCCGCTCCAACGCAGCCGGCCTGTATGGCTGGGACATTCTGCTGGCCGGCACCGCATGGCCTGGAAAACCGATCGGGCGCGACCTGGGGCATCTGATGCGCCAGGCCCGGGATGCCGGGCATGAGGTTGGCCTGCACGCCTGGGATCACCACGGCTGGCAAGCCAACGCCGGGCGCTGGAGCGACGCACGACTGGTTGAACAGATACGCCGTGGCGTGGACACCCTCGGCGACATTCTCGGGGAGAAGATCACCTGCTCGGCGTCTGCCGGCTGGCGTGCCGACGAGCGTGTGATCGAAGCCAAGCAGGGTTTCGGCTTTCGCTATAACAGCGATTGCCGCGGCCTGAGCCTGTTCCAGCCGCGATTGGCCGATGGTCGCCTGGGTGCACCGCAAATCCCGGTGGACCTGCCGACCTTCGACGAAGTGGTCGGGCCGACCGTCGCCGCCAAGGATTTCAACAGGTTCATCCTGGACCGGTTCACGCCGGAAAAACTCAATGTCTACACGATCCATGCCGAAGTAGAAGGGATTCTGATGGCCAACGATTTCCGTCAACTGCTGAACGATGCACATCAGCGTGACATCCGTTTTCAACCTTTGGGTGACTTATTGCCCCAAGCCCCTGACAGTTTGCCGATCGGCCGCGTGGTACGCGGTGCGCTCGAAGGTCGCGAAGGCTGGCTGGGAGTGCAAGGCGCATGAGCAAGCGCTGGGCTTTGCCGTTATTGCTGGCCATGGTGGCGCTGGCGTACCTGCTGCCACTGGGCAGTCATGGCTTATGGATTCCTGACGAAAGCCGCTACGCCCAGATCAGCCAGGGCATGCTCCTGAGCGGCAACTGGGTGTCGCCGCATTTCATGGACGTGCGTTATTTCGAAAAACCTGCGGCCGGCTACTGGATGATTGCCATCGGTCAGGCGCTGTTCGGTCAAAACCTTTTCGGAGTGCGCTTCGCTTCGGCACTGAGCACCGGCTTGAGCGTGCTGCTGTGCTACCTGGTCGCCCGCCGGATGTGGAACGAACCGCGCAAGAGTTTCGCCTGCGCGCTGCTGTACATGAGTTTCACGGTCATTGCCGCTTCGGCGGGGTATGCAAACCTCGACCCGCAATTCACCTTCTGGGTCAACCTGAGCCTGGTGGCGTTATGGTTCGCGCTCGACAGCACGAGCCGCGGACACCGCCTGATCGCGTGGGCGGTGCTGGGCCTGGCCTGCGGCATGGGCTTCATGACCAAGGGCTTCCTGGCCTGGTTGTTGCCGGTGTTGATCGCCCTGCCCTGGATGATCTGGCAAAAACGCTGGCGTGAACTGCTGGTCTACGGCCCGGTGGCGGTCGTGGTAGCCGTTGCCGTCAGCCTGCCATGGGCGCTGGCAGTGCACGCCCAGGAGCCTGACTACTGGCGGTTTTTCTTCTGGCACGAACACATTCGCCGTTTTGCCGGGGACGATGCCCAGCACAATGCGCCATGGTGGTATTACCTGCCGTTGCTGGTGGCTTTCAGCATGCCGTGGGTTGCCTTGCTGCCGCCAGCGCTGAAGCAAGCCTGGCAGACCCGACGCCAGTCCAATATCGGGTTCCTGCTGCTGTGGCTATGGATGCCGTTGTTCTTCTTCAGTCTGAGCAAAGGCAAACTGCCAGCCTACATCCTGCCGTGCCTGTTGCCTCTGGCATTGTTGCTCGGCCATGCACTGGCTGACCGATTGAAGCAGGAGCAAGGTCGCGTCCTGGGCATCAACGGCCTGCTGAACCTGGTGGTGGGTGTGGTCACCCTGCTGGCGCTGGTTTATCTGCAACTGAAAAAGCCGATTTACAATCATGAACTGCACAACCTGGTGTTGGTGTTCATTGGCTTGATCGGTTGGATCATGGCCAACCTGCTGCAGGCCTTCCGTCCATTGCAGTGCTGGGCAGCCCCGGCCTTTGGCAGCCTGTTGCTCATCGGTTTATTGCCTGCCGGACTGCCCAATTCCGTAGTCGCCAATAAAACCCCTGACCAGTTCATCCTCGATCACGCCCAGGAACTTGGCCAGACTGCAAAATTGTTGAGCAACGATCTGGGTGCCGCATCGGCGTTGTCCTGGCGGGTGAAACGCCCGGAAGTGGCTTTTTTCAACACGATAGGCGAGTTGAAATATGGCCTTGCCTATCCTGACTCGCTCAACCAACGCGTCGACCCCAACCAGGTGCAACAGTGGATGCACGACGCCCGCCAGCTAGGTTCGGTCGGTGTGGTCATGCGGGTCAAGGGCGAGGAAGAGCTGCGCGAACTCGAACAGTTGCCCAAGGAGGGCAAGCGGTATGAACAAGGCAACCTGGTGATTCTGATTATCCCTCAGGCGACGCTATGAGCCTGCTATTGCTATTGGTCGCCTGCTTGTTGACCTGCCTGGGCCAGATCGCCCAGAAATATGCCGTGGAAAGCTGGCGCGGCAAACCTTCCGGGTGGATGACAAAACTGCGTTCGCCCTGGCTTTGGCTGGCACTGGCCTCTTTGGGACTGGGCCTGCTGGTCTGGTTGCTGGTGCTGCAACGCCTGGAAGTCGGGATTGCCTACCCGATGCTGAGCCTGAACTTTGTGCTGGTCACCCTGGTCGCGCGTTTCGTGTTCCACGAAACCATCGACCGCCGCCACTGGCTGGGTGTGGCGCTGGTGATCGGCGGCGTGGCTCTGCTGGGGCAACACGCATGAACCTGAGTCGCGGTATTGCCTTCGCACTGGGCAGTGTGTTGCTGGTCAGCGCTGCCCAATTGGGCATGCGCTGGAGCATGAGTCACCTGCCACAACCCGAACAATGGCTCAGCGCTCACATCGACCTGACCGCCGTTGCCGTGGTGCTCGTGGCCATCTTCGCCTACGTCTTGTCGATGCTCTGCTGGCTCGCCGCCCTGCGGGACCTGCCCCTGGGGCGGGCCTACTCGTTGCTGAGCATCAGCTACGCGCTGGTGTACCTGCTGGCCGCCAGCCTGCCGCTGTTCAACGAATCGTTCAGCCTTACAAAAAGCCTTGGCGTGGCATTGGTCATCCTCGGCGTCATTACCATCAATTCTCGACCTGCTCGCGCGCCCGAATTAAGGAGTGCCCCATGAAAATCAGTGTGTTTGGTAGCGGTTATGTTGGCCTGGTGCAGGCAGCGGTTCTGGCGGAAGTCGGCCACGACGTGGTCTGCATGGACGTTGACGAGAAAAAGGTCGAACTGCTCAAACAGGGCCACGTGAGTATTTTCGAACCCGGGCTGGCCAGCCTGGTACGCGAAGGCCTTGACGCCAATCGGCTGCAGTTCACTACCGACGAAAAATTCGCGGTACAGCACGGGGAGGTGCTGTTCATTGCGGTCGGCACACCGTCCCGGGACGATGGCTCGGCGGACTTGCGCTACGTGATGTCGGTGGGCGAAGCGGTAGCACGGCATCGCGAGCAACCGGCGATCCTGGTGGAGAAATCCACCGTTCCGGTCGGCACCGGCGACGCCTTGCGTGCACACATCGACAAGTGCCTGCTCAACGCCGGGCGCGTTTTACAGTTCGATATCGTCTCCAACCCGGAGTTTTTGAAAGAAGGTTCGGCTGTGGCCGACTGCCGCCGCCCGGACCGTATCATCGTCGGTTGTGAGCGTGACGAGGTACGCGAAGTGATGCGTGACCTGTACTCGCCCTTCAACCGCAATCATGAACGCATCATGTTCATGGACCTGCGTAGCGCCGAGCTGACCAAGTACGCCGCCAACTGCATGCTGGCGACCAAGATCAGTTTCATCAACCAGATCGCCGAGCTGGCCGAACACCTGGGTGCCGACATCGAATCGGTACGCCTGGGCATCGGCGCCGACTCGCGCATCGGCTACCACTTCATCTACCCCGGTTGCGGCTACGGTGGCTCATGTTTCCCCAAGGACATGCGTGCCCTGATCCACAGCGCCGAAGAGGCCCATTGCTCCAGCGACCTGCTGCAAGCGGTGGAAGCCATCAACGAGCGGCAGAAACACAAACTGTTCGAACGCATCAACGCGTTCTACAAGGGCGACTTGCGTGGCAGGACCTTTGCCTTGTGGGGCCTGGCGTTCAAGCCTAACACCGACGACATGCGCGATGCACCGAGCCGGGTATTGCTGGAATCGTTGTGGGCCGCCGGGGCGAATGTCCGTGCGTTCGATCCGGAGGCCATGCAGGAAACCCAGAAGCTGTATCCCGATGAGTCGAAACTGATGCTCATGGGTACGCCTGAGTCGGTCTTGTCCGGTGCCGATGCACTGATCATCTGCACCGAATGGCAACAGTTCAAGGCGCCGGACTTCGAACTGATCCAGCAGCGGCTCAACGCACCGGTGATCTTCGACGGCCGCAACCTGTACGACGCAGACCGTCTGGCACGCATCGGTTTCACCTATTTCCCGATCGGCCGTGGCGAATCGCGCAAATTGCCGATGCCTCACCAGCAATGGTTAACCGACTCAGTGGTCGCCTGAACCTCATGATCCCTCACATCCGCCAACAGTCCCTCGCGCTGGGTCTGTTGGCGCTGTTGTTGTTCTGCGCCGGGATGTATCAGCAAGCGGCCATCGGTTTCGATTCGCGCTTCGTGCTGTTCGCCCAGGAGATGCTGCGCAATGGGCCGTCGTTTTTTCCGACGACCTATGGCCAGCCCTACGCAGACTATTCGGGACTTTCAACGCTATTCATCTGGCTGCTTTCACTGCCGTTCGGCCAGGTCACCAGCCTGACCGCATGGCTGCCGAGCGCCATCGCCGCAGCGGTCATCGTCACCTTGATGTACCGCCTGTTGGCACCCTATTCCACGCGTTGGGCACTGCTGAGCATCGCCCTGATGCTGTTGACCAACACCTTCATCACGGAAACCCGCGCGGTTTCCCTCGACCTGATGCTGGCGGCTGTCGCGTTCAGCGTGTTCTACCTGGGCTACGCCGCCGATCACTTTGCGGCGCCGCGCCGCCGGGTTCTGATCTTTGCCTTGCTGATGCTGGGCTTCTGGATTCGCGGGCCAATCGGCCTCGTGATTCCTACGGGGATGCTTTGCAGCTATTTCATGGTCAGTCACCAATGGCGACGATTGCTGGTCTTCGGTTTGCTGGCAACGGCGCTGCTGGCGGTGTGCGTCGGTCTGTTGTTGTGGCTGGCGGACGTCAGCGGCGGCCGGGCCTTCCTGCAGGACGTGATTCGCATGCAGTTCATGGGACGCATGGACGGCAGTGAAGGCAGCAACGGTGTGTTGTATTACTTCACCAGTTCGATGGGCAACTATGCACTGGCGTGGCCGTTGGCGGTGCTGGCGCTTGGGGCTGTTGCGCTGACAGGCCCAAAGGAAGCCGGGCCGACACTGCGCCTGATGCAGTACTGCGTAGCGGCCGGACTGATCGTGATGATCGGCCTTTCCGTCCCGCAGGCGAAAAAGGCCCGTTACCTGCTGCCGATGTTGCCCATGGCGGCAATCGTCGCAGCGTATCCGTTCTACGTCACGCGGGGTCGATTGTTTGCCTGGCTGAGGGGGGTGATGCAGGGGCTGTGGCTGCTGATCCCGGGCCTGCTGATCGTGGCATTGCTGGTGGTACGGCGAAAATTCCCCGAGGACGTTGCTCACCTCACTTCCCTGTTCATCCTTCTCGGTGTGCTGCAAGTGGTCGCCCTGGCAGCGCTCAAGCAATCCCGCTGGCGAGCACAGGCACTGGCTTTTTGTGCGGTCCTGGCACTCTGGTCGTTTTACATCTTGCAGTTCGAGCCCGTCCAACGACAGCTTTACGACACCCAGGCCTTCAGCCGCGAGGCGTTTGAACTCGTGCAAAACGACCCGGCACCGCTGGTCATGCACGGGATGGGCAAAGACGCCAAGGCCATCAAGTTCATGGTCAACATCAAACAGGACCTGCACCCGGTTTTCACCGAGTCGCCCCTGGAACTTGAAACCCTAAGCGGCCCGGCGTGGCTGATGATGGACCTCAACGCCTACCAAACATTGCAAGGCACGGCTGTTGGTGCATTGCCGCCAGTGCTGAGCGGGCGGTTCGACAAGAATGATTTCGTGCTGCTGCACCTCCAGTAAATCCCGTAGCAACGACCGAGTGTCCGACTGCTAGAGTAGCGCCCACGACCGGGCTGATGCCGGCCCGATTGAATAAGGACATTCACGCCGTGACCACCTACTCCCCCCTCATCCGCCGCCTGTTGATCTGCTCTTTGACCATCGTCGTCAGCCGCGCCATCACCAGTCCGCTGCTCACACTGTTCGTCAGCGACAAACTTGGCCTCAACCAACAGGACGTTGGCTTGCTGCTCGGCATTGCGGTGTTCGTCGCCACCCTGCTCTCCCTGTACGGCGGCTACATCATCGATCGCTTCGAAAAACGCCGGCTGCTGATCCTCGCCATGCTTTCCAGCGCCATCGGCCTGGTGCTGCTGACATTCGCCGAAAACCTTTACCTGACCACGATGACCCTGATCGTCACCGAAACCGCGTCGGCGCTGTTTCTGATCGGCTCGAAAGCGATTCTCAGTGAAAACCTGCCTGTGGGTCAGCGCGCCAAGGCGTTCTCCTTGAGCTATACCCTGACCAACATTGGCTACGCCATCGGCCCGATGCTCGGCGTGGTGATTGCCGGCCTGTATACCAGTGCGCCGTTCCTGATAGCAGCGGCCATCGCCTTTTTCAGTATTTTCCTGATGGCCGGGATCGCGAAGGACCCGGTGCGTTCGTCTGTCACCGGTCAGGCGCAGAGCTTCCTCAAAACCCTGATCACCCTGAAAAACGACCGCACGCTGATCATGTTCACCGCCGGTTGCCTGCTCAGCACCGTGGTGCACGGGCGCTTCACGTTTTATCTGTCGCAGTACTTGCTGGCGACCAGCGATTCGAAAAACACCATGGACGTCATGGCCGCCCTGCTGGCCTGCAATGCCCTCAGCGTGATCCTCCTGCAATATCAGATCGGGCGCTTTCTCAAGCGCGAGCAACTGCGTCAGTGGATTGTTGCCGGCACGGGCCTGTTCATCCTCGGCCTGATCGGTTTCAGCCTGGCCGATAGCCTGGTGAGCTGGTGCGTGGCGATGTTCATTTTCACCCTCGGCGAAATGATCATTTACCCGGCCGAGTTCCTGTTCGTCGACACCCTGGCCCCGGAAGAACTGCGCGGCAGTTATTACGGCGCGCAAAACCTGGCCGCTCTCGGTGGTGCCCTGAGTCCGGTGATCAGCGGCATTCTGCTGATGCACACGCCCGCACCAACGATGTTCTATGCCTTGAGCGCTCTCGCAGCATTGGGCGGGCTACTGTGTTTCATGAGCGGCCGTCGAGCGCCTTTGCAGCAAAATTAATGCACTGAAAGCTCATTAATATGAATTTGTCAGTAGCTGGATTGAACGGCACACTGTGCGCGTTCCTCCCCCAACAGTTGGAACACCTTCAAGGGCTTTCTGGGCTTCCCAGCCAAGCCCTTTTTTTTGCCTCGATTTTTCTGCCGGAGTTTTTCCCGAAATGCTTGCTCGCTGGTTTCCCGCCGCCATCAACACCCGCCCCACCGAATGGAGCCGCGCCGCCATCGGCATGGCCTTGGGGACACTGATGAGCGTGTGGCTCTGTAGCCAGGTGTTCGGCATTGAGGTGGCCCAGCACCTGATCGGCGCGCTGGGGGCCTCGGCGGTGCTGTTGTTTGCCGTGTCTTCGGGCGCGCTCGCCCAACCCTGGTCGATTCTCGGCGGCTACCTGAGCGCCGCAGTGACGGCCTTGCTGGTCGCCCATGTGTTGGGCCGAACCCTGGGTAGCGCTTGCCTGGCCGCGGGCATGGCGTTGGTCCTGATGTGCTGGCTGCGCTGCCTGCATCCACCGGCCGGTGGATTGGCCCTGATCCTGGTGCTGGCCGACCCGGCGACCATTGCCATGGACTGGCGAGCCATTGGACCGGTGATGCTCAGCGCAGCGACGATGCTGCTCTGCGCCCTGGCCTACAACAACCTGACCCGCATACGTTACCCCAAGGGGACCAGCGAACCGGTAGCCGCGATTCCAGCCGATCACCCGCCAGTCGACAGTCAGGCCATCACCGCCGAAGACCTGAAACTGGCGCTGGCCGACATGGAAGCGTTCTATGACGTCACGCCCGAAGACCTCGAACAGTTGATCCAGGCCAGTGAGCTGCACGCCAAACGCCGCAGTGTGGCCGAGGTGTTCGCTCCACGACTGTAAACCACTGGTTTGGAGGTTCTTCTGCCGTGGCCGGAATCAAGATTCTCGCCGAGGCCGGCCTGCATCGGCGCAACATGCCGATCGCGGCAATTTCCCTCGGCATGGGCCTGGGGGTGGCCGCGGTGCCGGAAGTCTTGCGTGAACTGCCCGAGGCCCAGCACAACATTTTCGAATCGCCCATCACCGTCGGCGCGCTGTGCGCTATCGTTCTTAATATCTTCCTGCCCGGGGAATTCATCGAACTGGAAGAGGACGAATTCGATCCGCAGGCCTCAGTGCTTCAAGTGATGCAGAACCCCGATGTGACCGCCAGGGATGAACCTGCAAAGGCTACGGTGGTCGCACAGTCAATCCGCTAGCCCTTTTTCA
Organism: Pseudomonas sp. IT-196MI5; assembly: GCF_949767415.1. Taxonomy (NCBI): domain Bacteria; kingdom Pseudomonadati; phylum Pseudomonadota; class Gammaproteobacteria; order Pseudomonadales; family Pseudomonadaceae; genus Pseudomonas; species Pseudomonas sp. IT-196MI5. The sequence continues at coordinate 4,528 of NZ_CATKPZ010000010.1, read as the reverse complement.
GATGAGAGCACGACCATGCGCAGCGTTCACGCGGTCCTGATTTCCCTCATGCTCTGCCTGAGCGCCTGCTCCTCACTGCCCAATCGAGACCCGTTGAAAGTCAACGTCGTGGGCATCGAGCCCCTGCAAGGCGAGGGCATGGAAGTGCGCTTTGCCGTGAAAATCCGCGTGCAGAACCCTAATGACACCACCCTCGTCTACAACGGCGTTGCGCTGGACCTGGACATCAACGGCCAGCCCTTCGCCTCTGGCGTCACCGATGAGAGGGGCTCGATCGAGCGTTTTTCCGACACTGTCGTGAGCGTACCGGTCAGCGTTTCGGCCTTTTCGGTGATCCGCCAGACCTATGGCATCAGCCAGATGAAAACGCTCAACAATATGCCCTACGTCCTGCACGGCAAGCTTTCGGGTGGCCTGTTCAACACCATGCGCTTCGTGGACAGTGGCACGCTCAATCTACCGGGGTCGACTACTGGCAGCCGTTATAAGCCTGCGAAGAATTGACCGTTACGCCGCTGAGTTCACTCGGTGTCATTGAGAATCAGGCTACGGTAATGCCCTGGATTGGACCCCGACCACTTGCGAAACGCCTTGTAGAACGAACTGACATCCGCGAACCCCAGCCGCGTGGCGATCTCGCTGAAGCTGATCGCGGGCTCGGCCAGCCAGACAATCGCCAGTTCCTTGCGCACGCCGTCCTTGAGGCGTTGATAGGTTTGCCCTTCTTCGGCCAATCGGCGGCGCAGGGTGGATGCCGACATGCACAGACGCTGCGCCAGGACTTCGGTTTCCGGCCAGTGTTCGGCCGGCAGATGGCGTAGATCGTGTTTGATGCGACTGGCCAGGCTCTGCGGATCGCGGTACTTGACCAGAATGTTCGCCGGCGCATGGGCCAGGAATCGCGTGAGTTCTTCGGGGCTGCGCTTGATCGGCAAATCCAGGCAATCGGCGGAGAAAATCATCCGCGTGCGCGGACGGTCGAAACGCAGGTTCTCGGAGAACATCACCTGGTAGTCATCGCAGAAATCCGGTTTCGCACAGCGCAGTTCGATGGCCAGGATTGGAATCCGCCGCCCTGCCAGCCAGCAGGCCACGCCGTGCACGATCATCCAGTAGGTGAAATAGGTGAAGGCCCGGTGCGGTTCCTTGTCGTCCTCCAGCAGGACGATTTCCGCCAGGCTTTGTTGGCGCACCAACTGCGCCGGCAGGTGTTCGAGAATCAACGACAGAAACGCCAGGCCACTGGACAGTCCCGCCGCCACGTTGGGCTGGAGCATGGCGCTGCGACACAGAAAGGCAAGGCTGCCGGATTTCAGTTTGCGAGGGTCCATGCCAAAAAACTCATCGTCCCCGCGCCGTGCCAGCAGCCGCCACAGGCGCGCATAAGCCGTGGCCGGAACGCGGGCGCCGGTGTTGCCCAATAGCAGCGGGTCGATGCCAACCTTGATCAACACCTCGTCCGTGGCGATTCCCGGCGCGCAGCTTTGCAACAGTGCTTCACGCACCAGTTGGATGGAGATGGTGTCTTTTTCCGACATGGATCGCGGCAAGCCCTGTTCTTGTTCGAGTGGGGGGCATATTAGCCGAAACCACCCGTCCGGCGAGTGTCCCTTGTAGGAGCTGGCTTGCCAGCGAAGTGGCCGGCACATTCAACAGCGATGTCGCCTGCACATCCGCCTTCGCTGCGATGCGGCGTTCCGACAAGCCAGCTCCTACAAGGGTTTGGCGTCGATCACAGCACTGTGTTTCGACGCTGTTTTTGTGGGAGCGAGCCTGCTCCGGGCGGCGATCCGACGATTGCTTTTCAGAAGCTCACCGGGTCTACAAGATGCGGTAGAGCAAGCGCTCGATCCGCACACGACTCACGCGTTTGAGGAACTTGGCCACGCCCGTCGGGTACTCGGCGAGGGTTTCCAGGTTCTGGAAATGCTCGATACGCGAGGTGTGCTGGAAGATCGCTGTCAGCTCATGGCGACGCGGCTCCAGCAGTTCGCCATGGGGATCATCGATCAACAAGGCGTTTTCCAGATCGAGTCGAAACGCCCGCGGGTTGAGGTTGTTGCCGGTCAGCAAGGTATAGCGCCGGTCGATCCACATGCCCTTGAGGTGATAGGTGTTGTCGGCATCACGCCACAGGTGCAGGTTCAACTGGCCGCTGTCGATGTTGCGCTGATGGCGCTTGGCAAACCGGCGCAAGCTGATTTCGTACAGGTATGGCAGCGCCGAAATAACCCGGAACGGTTCGCTCGGCGGAATGTAGAAGTCGTTGGCCGTCTTGTCGCCGACCACAATGTCGATCTTCACCCCACGGGCCAGCGCACGGTTGATCTCGCGGATGATCGCCAGCGGCAGGTTGAAGTACGGTGTGCAAATGATCAGTTGCTGCTGGGCGCTGGCGATCAGTTCGCAGATCACCCGGTTCAGCGGATTGTTCTTGCCGACGCCAAGCAACGGGCTGACCGACAAACCGCTCCTGTCGGTGGTGCCCCGCGAAGTGTCATACGCCGCGTGCTTGAGACGGCTGCGCAGGTCGCCGATGTCATGGCGCAGGCTGCGGGTGGTTGGCAGGTTCGGCAGGTCAAGGCGGTGCACCGCCTTGGAGGCCACCAGGCCATGCTGCACCAGGTGCTGCATCGAATCGGCCAGATCACGATTGTGCAGCAGGTGATAGCGGTCGTAGCGGTACTTGTCGAACTTGTGCAGATAGACGTTGTTCAGGCTCGCGCCGCTGTAGATCACGCAGTCATCGATCACGAAACCTTTGAGGTGCAACACGCCGAACAGTTCGCGGGTCTGCACCGGGACACCGTAGATCGGCACTTCGCTGGCATGGGTGCGGGTCATTTCCTGATACCAGGCGCAGTTGCCCGGTTGCTTGCCGGCACCGATCAGGCCGCGCTGCGCGCGCAGCCAGTCGACGACGACCACCACGTCCAGTTCCGGACGCGCCAGCTTGGCCGCGTGCAAGGCATCGAGAATTTCCTGGCCGGCTTCATCCTGTTGCAGGTACAGCGCAACGATGTAGATGCGCCGGGTCGCGCTGGCGATTTTCTCCAGCAGGCAACGACGGAATTCGGCAGCACCAGAGAGGATGCCGACGGCGTCGGCCGTCAGCGGAAAACTGCGCAGTTTGGGCAGCAGGGAACGTTTGAAAAGCAACGGCATAGGGCTCGCAAATGGGTCGAATCCGAAGAGCCCCAGAGCTTACACCATCGATAGCTTTGGGTCTTGTTACTGTCTGTAATGCCCTCTTCGCTGGCAAGCCAGCTCCTACAGATCAACCGCGTTCCCCTGTAGGAGCTGGCTTGCCAGTGATGGCAATTTCAAGGTCGAGCAAAATAATGATTGACCATGGAGAACGATCGTTCTACTGTCAGCGGCATGAACGAAATCACTACCAATGACACACGCGACATCATTCTGGATGTCACCGAAAAGCTGATCTACAAAAGTGGCATTGCCGCCACTGGCATGGATCTTCTGGTGAAAACCGCCGGCGTCTCCAGAAAGAGCATTTACCGCTACTTCGCCAACAAGGACGATCTGGTTGTGGCCGCCCTGCAACGCCGCGACCAGCGCTGGATGCGCTGGTACAGAGGCGAAGTCGGCCAGGCACAAACCCCGGCCGAGCGACTGCTCAACCTGTTTACCGTACTCAAATCGTGGTTCGCTTCCGACGGCTTCCGCGGCTGCGCCTTCATCAACACCAGTGGCGAAACCGGCGACCCGCAAGACCCGGTGCGCCTGGTCGCCAAAGAGCATAAACAGAAGCTGCTCGACTACGTGTGCGAGCTGTGTACCGAATATGGCGCCGAGGATCCGCAGATGCTGGCCAGACAACTGCTGATCCTGATCGATGGTGCCATTACCGTGGCGCTTGTAATGGGTGATCACAGTGCCGCCGATAATGCGCAATGCATGGCGCGAAAGTTGTTGGACCTGTAGCAACTTGACCAAGCTCGACCCGATGTTTGAACTTTAACTTGATACGGAGACTTGAAATGTCTAATGCCGAAGTTCGTCCGCCATTACCCCCTTTCACCCGTGAATCGGCCATTGAAAAAATTCGCCTGGCTGAAGACGGCTGGAACTCCCGCGACCCCGAGCGCGTGTCCCTGGCCTACACCCTGGACACTCAATGGCGCAATCGCGCCGAGTTCGCCCACAACCGCGAAGAAGCCAAGGCTTTCCTGACCCGCAAATGGGCCAAGGAGCTGGATTATCGACTGATCAAGGAACTCTGGGCCTTTACCGACAACCGCATCGCCGTGCGTTATGCCTATGAATGGCATGACGACTCGGGCAACTGGTTCCGCTCCTACGGCAACGAGAATTGGGAGTTCAACGAGGACGGCCTGATGGCCCGCCGCTTCGCCTGCATCAATGACATGCCGATCAAGGAAAGCGAGCGCAAGTACCACTGGCCGCTGGGGCGTCGTCCTGATGATCATCCGGGGCTGTCGGATCTTGGCCTGTAAACCGTACCAATCCCTGTAGGAGCTGGCTTGTGGGGGGGGCGCCGAGCCAG